>CALZIH010000034.1 GCA_945787305.1 uncultured Desulfobulbaceae bacterium
TATTTACTTCCATCAACATGAGCTGATGGGCAACTTTAAAACTAGCAACTGGCACACCGGGGCATCGTGGATACGCAAAGTATCTGGATAAGGCACCCATAAGGTGCTTATAATATTATTATGAAAACAAAAGTAAAAGTGCCCAGTGGGCGACCGGCAGGCCATCTGATCTGTCCTGTTTGCGGAAACAGCGAAGAATTCATAGAGCTGGCCCGGAATGTAACCGTGACAACCCGTTACTCGCAGAATCAGGACGGTAGCTTTACTCCGGAAGAGAATGAGACCGACGTTCAAGGCGAGGTTCGTTTGTTATGTGGGAAATGCAGTGCTGATATGACTGAATTTCATCATCATTTTTTAGATATGATTTTTTAGTGCAGAAATTGGACTAACCATGAGCGTTAGAGTCATTACAGATAACAAGACGTTATTCTCCAGCTATCATCTCTTGCAGGCAAATGATGTTGTGGTTGGCCGTATCCGACTTCGACCCGGTGAAGAATCTTTGCTCGTTGACCTGATCAGCAGGGGGGTGCATGTGATTCCATCGGCAACTTCCCAGCTATGCAGCCGGTCCAAAGTCCTGCAGGCCAGATTACTTGGGCATTTCATGGGGCCGGGAACGAAAGCCGTTTATGATTTGCACGATATGATGCGCCTGGTTGGGGAGTTTTCCGGCTCCGAACAGGTAATCTGTAAGCTGGACCGGGCCAACGGGGGTACCGGAGTGCTTTGCTTTTCCTCCATTGAGGAAGTGTACAATCAGGCTGTCTTAGGCAGCCTGGCCTTTCCTTTCGTGGTGCAACCTTTTTATTCCGATTGTCGCGATGTCAGGGTGGTAGTACTTGGTGAGGTTATTGAAGCTTATGAACGTCATAATGCCAATAATTTTCGTCACAACCTGCACTGCGGAGGCGAAAGCCGTCCCTGGCCGTTGACGGAAGCGCAGCGTGCTTTTTGTCTGGAGGTCATGCAAAGAGCCGATTTTCCCTATGCGCATATAGATCTACTTATTTCGGCAACAGGGGAGATCCGGTTGATGGAGATTAACCTGCGGGGGGGGTTAAAAGGGGCGAGGCTTGACCAGAAGGATTATTTGGATCTGGTGGAACGGGTTCACAGGAAAATGGTGGCGAAGTTAACGGGAGAACAGTCGTAAAGCAAAAAAAAAAGGAAGGCTGAAAACAGCCTTCCTTTTTTTATTATCTACTGCGGTTGTGAGGAAATAGCCTTATACACAACCGGTCGGTTTAGGCAGGCCAGCCATTTTACAGGCGCCTTTACCCGGTCCCGAGGGGAAGAGCTCGTAGATTCGTTTCAGCGGAAAGCCGGTGGTCTTGGAAAGGATACGTACCATGGGAGCGATACCATTTTTCTTGTAGTACTCCTGCAGTGCATCGATAACTTTCTGATGCTCATCGGTGATATCGGTGATACCCTCTACGCTCTTTACGTAGTCTACCCAATTCTCGTTCCAGTCTTCTGCACCGTTCAGCAGGAAGCCATCTTCATCCACCTCGTAGCTGGTTCCGTTGTGTTCAATTGTTGCCATGTTGTCTCCTCCTTGGGCAAAGTAATATGGATTGCAAAAAAAAATTCCCAATAAATTAAAAGCAGGGTTTTTTTACTACAGGGTGGTCTGTTTGTCAAGCATGGTCAGACTATTTTTTTGAATGAGTGGTCAATCATTTCGTCGGAAAGCGCTTACTGCATTTTTCACTGGTAACTTATTTGAAAATTGAACATAATGATCTCTCCCATTTATTTTCCCTTTTAGAGAATGATTTTTCATGGAGTTATGAAGAGATGCTGAATATTTTACGAAAACGAGCCCAGTCAACGGTTATTCAGGGGATGGTCCTTCTGATTGCCGTTGTTTTTATTTTCTGGGGTGTTGGAACAAATCTCAATAATAACCGCAACGCTGTTGCCGTGGTAAATGGAGAGGAAATTTCTCTACAGACCTATCAGCGTGCATACGATCGGATGGTCGAAAATTATCGGCAGCAGTTTGGTGGCCAGGTTCCCCAGGGCCTTCTTGAAGGGCTAAACATAAAAGGCCAGGTGATCAACCAGCTGATCCAGGCTGAACTCCTTCGCCAAGGTGCTGCGGAAATGGGGTTGATGATCAGTAAAGAGGCTACCCAGAGGGAAATACAAGAGATGGAAGCGTTTCAGCAAGATGGACGGTTTGATCTCAATCGATATAAGGAGGTTCTCAGCCAGAGTCGCTTAACGCCAACTTCTTTTGAAGGGGGGATGCGCAATGATATGGTGACCAGTCAGGCAGTTGAGGCTATCGGTTCTTTTGCTCTTCTCCCTGAGGTAGAGGTGCAGCAGTGGTTAAATTTTTCTGAAGAAGAAGTCAGTCTTGCGGTAAAAACGGTGAAAAGCAGCGACTTTGAGGATAAGGTCGAAGTCAATGATACTGAACTCGCAACCTGGTTTGATCAGCATAAAGCGCAATATATTTCGGAACCAAAAATTCGCCTGCAGTACCTGTTCTTTGATTTTGCCGATGATCTTGATCAGGTTCAGGTCACAGAAGATGCGCTTAAAGCTCGTTATGCAGGTGAGCTGGACAAGTTCTCAACTCCTGAGCAACGACATGCTCGCCATATACTGTTTAAAGTAACGGACCAGGATGACGAGCAGGTGGTGGCAACAAAAAAACAGCTTGCTGAGGAAGTGCTTGCCCGGGCTCGAAGTGGAGAAGATTTCGCAGAGCTCGCCCGGCAATATTCCGAAGGCCCGACTGGAGAAAAAGGTGGCGACCTCGGCTTTTTTGGCCGCGGGCAAATGGTTGCGGCGTTTGATGATGCTGTATTTTCCATGCAGCCTGGTGCGGTCAGTGAGCTCGTGCGTACATCTTTTGGCTTTCATATTATAATGCTTGAAGAAGTTCGACCTGCTTCTACCCGCACTTTTGAAGAGGTTCGCAATGAGTTGGCCGGGACCATGAAAAAAGAAGAAGGGAAGGCAATAACCTTTAAGAAATCTTCCGCTGCCTATGAGGCAATTATTCGAGCGGGGAGTATAGCTAACTATAGTGAACAAGAATCGATGGCCGTGCAGGAAACGGGTTTTTTTGATCGATCGCAGCCGCCGGCAGGCATTACAGCGGATCCTGTTCTGCTTCAGGCAGCCTTTGGCTTAGGCAAGGGGGAGCTGAGTTCGCTGGTGGAATTGAATAAAGGGTATGCTATTTTGTTTGTTGATGATATCCAGCAGCCGCAGGAGCCGGAACTGGCAGATGTGCGTGACCAAGTGGTTGATGATTACCGTCGGGAGCAAGCTGTTGATTTGGCTCGTATCGCTGCCGATGAGCAATTGGCCTCAGCAAAGGAGCAGGGAACGCTTGGTGGTGATGAGCTTGAGGAAACCGGCTATGTGAAACGAACCGGGGCGCAGGGGGGAACAGTACCGAGTGAAGTGATTACTGACGCCTTTTCCTTGGCACCTGCGGTGCAGCTGCCGGACCGTCCTGTTGGTGTCGGAAATATATTTTATCTCTATGAAATTCGTGATCGACGGCTGGATTCAGCAGCAGTCGACGAAAACAAGGAAACGCAACTCAAGGAGCAGTTGTTGTCCACGTTGCAAAACCGATTGGTGACCAACTGGCTTGCCGGTCTGCAGGAGAAAGCGGAGATCTGGACCAATAGTGCTTTGTTGCAGTAACTCTTTAGGCCATTGGCTGAGAGCAATATCTATCAGCCTGCCGGGTTATGCCCCTTGCAATGCAAGGGGCTTTTTTAATGCCGCCTAACATGTTTTGCGTTGAGGACTGTGTGCTGTAAACTCCTCTGGTAGGGTCCTCAACGTAGACCTATGATGTTAGCCTGAATCCGTGAGCGTTCGGCAGTGGTCTCAGTGAATAGAGAAAATAGGACTTATTGAGATTATACTTTGAATCTAAAGGTAGAGCGGGGTAATATTATAATTTTGACGAAATTTGATGAACTCGTAAAAAGTCGAAAACGACATTTGCACTGTAGGGAAATACAATGATTTATTACCTTTCCGCCGTCGGTGGCGAGGCTTTTTACGGCACCGACAAATTTAATTTTCCCGGTATATTTACACGTTGCCGGTTCTGTATACTTGAACCATACCGGACATTAAATTGTGCGTTGTCGAAGTTATTACTTCTCTCCGCTTACCCGGAGTCTTCGTTACGCTTCGCTTACCTCTCCCAGCCATGCTAGCTAGTGAATACAATATGACAGTCTCTGAAAGCGATAACGCCCAGGAACGGTTGGCAAGTTTAGATCCTCTTGAACTCTACCTTCTGCAGTGTATTTCTATCATTTATGAACCGGTTTCGGTTACCTTCCTGACAAAATGTGTTGCCCTGGCCGGTCGGTATCATCCAAGTCGGGATGAGGTTAAATTTGCAGTAGCTGCTCTGCGTAATGCCGGTTTTCTCAATCGGCAAAATCAATGTGCCCCCGAGTTTGCGGAACAACTCCTGCGTCAGAGTCAGAAGGATCAATGGTTTGCTGCTTTCATCGAAGTCGTCGAAAAAGAAGCACCGGTTTCCTATATGTATGGCAAGTGGACGACCCGGTGCTGGCGCGCTTTGCGTCAGTTCCGAATCGGTGTGTATAGCAACGACTTTGATAAGATAGATGAAAGTCAGTTATTCCTTGCCGAAAATTGTTCCGCTCATCTTGAACTCGAACCACCAGCCGTACTGGTGGCTGCCCGTCCTTTTGATCCCCAGTGGTTTGCAGGCCTGCCCGGATCGATGCAGTTTTTTCTTCTTGATCAAATCTTTCGCTATGCCGTCGAGAAACTTTATCATTTTCCCCAGGTGTTGGCATACCTTGAAGACGAAAAGGCCTTGACGATCTCCAGTGTTGAGCAGGTTCCTTTCCATCGCATGCTGGCAGGATATTACCTGCTGCAGGGAAGATTTGAGGCCCTGCAGGGGCTGATTGATCATCATGGCGATTCATTTTTAGGCTCTGGCTTTGCAGGGACAGTCGCCTTTTTATGGGGTGATACCGACCGGGCCTTGGAGCTTTTTGATAATGATCTTGAGCAGCTCAATCAGTACGCCGGTCCGGATGGGACGTTTTTTTTCGGGTTGACCGGTGTGTTTTGTATTCTCGCCCTTTTGGTACGTAATCAGGAGGGCGACCGTCAAGCTGTTACCCGGGCTGTTGCTTTGGTGCTTGCTGCCTGTAAAGGATGCCCTGAAGAAGTTCCTTTTCGCTTTCTCGATGCCTTTGTCCGGTCAGCTGAAGGAAATACTCCGGACATGTTGTCCCTTTCCGAAAGGCTGAAAGATGACGATCGGAGCCTCACCATATTGATCTCTGTTCTTTGTCTCCACTGGATGGGTGTTGAAATTCCTCCGGAGCTTCAGCAGGCCTTAACGGAACTCTATCAACAGGCAGAGGCCAACAGCTTTTCCTGGCTGGCCATGGAAGCTGCAGAACTGCTTGCAACAGTACATGAACAACATAATGAGCTTGCAGCCCAGGCGGAAACTATACGAAAAGAACTGAATTGCAGGACAATTACGCATATTATTTCGCCTGAAGATTCCTGGAAACAGAGTTTGCAAGAACTGATTACGGTTACCAGGCAGGCCAGAAGGCATGAGCGAACCACTCGCCTTTGCTGGTTCGTCCGATTTGTAGAGAATGCGCTGCATCTAACGCCCAAGGAACAAAAGAAAAGTTCATCCGGCAGTTGGAGCAGAGGGCGTACCGTTGGCCTGAACAGGTTGGCGGAGTACAATGACTTCGATTACCTGACCCAGCAGGATAGAGATATTTGTGCCACCCTTGAGCAGGTGGGGGAAAGTTCAGCTAAAAACGGTGGGTTTGCCTTTGATATTGACAAGGCTTTACTGGCAATTATTGGCCACCCGTTTGTTTTTTTGGAAGAATCGCCGCAAACTCCGGTTGAATTGGTTACCGGTGAACCGGAGCTGATAGTTGATTCCCAGGAGGATACGCTCTTTATTCATTTTGCTCGGGATATCGGGGAGGGTGAAGTGGTGGTCTGGCAGGAAACACCGACCAGGTACCGTATCGTTCATGTCACCGATGAGCATCGCCGGGTTGCTAAAATCACCGGTCGGGACGGGTTGCGGGTACCTGTGGCTGCCAGTGGACAGGTTCTTGATGCCATCGGCAATATAGCCTCATTCATGACCGTGCATTCTTCCATTGATGTCGAAACCGACGGTCAGGATGTTCCTTATGTCACTGCCGACCCAATGCCGCATATTCATATTATACCTTACGGCAGTGGTTTTCGTCTGGAAATGTTTGTACAGCCCTTCTCACACAGCGGCCCATATATGAAACCCGGAGTTGGGGTAACCAATATGATGGCCGAGGTCAATGGCCGACGGCTGCAAACGAGAAGAAACCTCATGTTGGAGGAGGAAAAGGCGAGGGAGGTTGAAGAGAGTTGTCCCATGCTCGACCTGGCCATAGATCTCGAACAGGAAAATGAACGGGAATGGCATCTGCTTGATCCGGAGGAGTGCCTGCAGGCCCTGCTGGAACTTGAGGAGATTCGTGAGCATGTTGTGCTGGAATGGCCGGAAGGGGAGAAAATTGCGGTTCGCAGACAATCCGGGGTCAATCAACTCAATTTAAATATTCGGACCAGCCAGCAGGATTGGTTTGCTCTCACCGGACATCTCCAGGTTGATCAGGATGAGGTCATTGAACTCAAATCACTGTTGGAACAGGTGCGCAGCTCCCATAGCCGATTTATACCGATGGGAGACGGGCAGTTCCTTGCACTGACCCAGGAGTTTCGTAATCGTCTAGAGGAGCTGATTCTCTTCGGTGAAGAGGGGCGGGTTGACGATGAGATTCGTATTCATCCTTTGGCGGCTCTCGCCCTTGAAGGACTGACAAAACAGGCGCAGACAACCGTTGATGATGGATGGCGGCAGCGCTTGCAGGCTATCGGTGATGCCCAGGATTTTGTACCTGCAGTTCCTTCGACCCTCCAGGCCGAATTGCGTGATTACCAGGTGGAAGGCTTTGTCTGGATGGTTCGGCTGGCCAGTCTTGGCATAGGAGCCTGTCTTGCCGATGATATGGGCCTGGGGAAAACGTTGCAGTCACTGGCCGTTATCCTCTATTTTGCCGATAAGGGGCCGACCCTGGTTGTTGCACCTACTTCTGTCTGCATGAATTGGGAGCAGGAAGTCAACCGGTTTGCACCGACCTTAAAAATGCATATGCTGGGCGGCCAGGATGATCGAAGAGAGATTGTAAAGAGTCTGGGAAAGTTTGATATGCTGGTGACCAGTTATACCCTGTTGCAGCAGGAGGTCGAACTTCTTGAACAGGTTGACTGGCAGTGTATAGCCCTGGACGAAGCGCAGGCAATTAAAAATGCGGCAACCAAGCGTTCCAAGGCGGCGAAACGACTCCCCGCAAAGTTCAGATTAATAACCACCGGTACGCCCATTGAAAATCATCTTGGTGAACTCTGGAATCTTTTCTCTTTTATCAACCCCGGTCTTCTCGGCAGTTATAAGCAGTTTAATGCCCGTTTTGGTATTCCCATTGAAAAACATAACGATAGGAGAGCCCGGCTCAAACTGAAAAAGTTGATCAGGCCGTTTATGCTTCGTCGGATCAAATCGCAGGTCCTGGAGGAGCTGCCGCCGCGAACGGAAATTACGTTACGGGTGGAAATGAGTCCGGAGGAAGTTGGATTTTACGAAGCACTGCGTCAACAGGCAATTGAAAATATAGAAGGAAATGCCGAAAAGTCCGGACGGCATCTCCGGATTCTGGCGGAAATTATGCGCCTGCGACGAGCCTGCTGTAATCCACGGCTGATAACCGAAGATGTGAAGATCCCCTCGACCAAGCTGCAGGTTTTTTCCGAGATCGTGGATGAGCTGCTTGGCAGCAGGCATAAGGCGCTCGTTTTCAGCCAGTTCACCGGTCATTTGGCCCTTATTCGTGAATTTCTCGATAAAAAAGGTATTGTTTATAAATACCTTGACGGAACAACGCCGACTAAGGATCGGCAGGTGCAGGTGGAAAGTTTTCAGGCGGGAGAGGGTGATCTCTTTTTAATCAGCCTCAAGGCCGGTGGTCTCGGGCTTAACCTGACGGCAGCTGATTATGTTATTCACATGGATCCTTGGTGGAATCCTGCTGTCGAGGACCAAGCCGCCGATCGGGCCCACCGGATTGGGCAAAAGCGTCCGGTAACCGTGTATCGGCTTGTTACCGCTGATACTATTGAGGAGAAAATAGTCCGTCTGCACCAGGAAAAAAGAGACCTTGCCAACTCACTGTTAGAGGGGTCGGATGTCAGCGCCCGTATCAGTGCCGAAGAACTGCTTGAACTTATCAGAAATATTTGAGATGAGAGTGTGGTGTCTCAGCTTTTGAGCAGCAGGAGCTGTTTCCACGAATGGATATCCTGTTGCAGGAGATGCCGGCTATAGTGATACAGCACACCCAGTGTCTGATAAATTGTTGCTAGAGGCAGCTGTAACCTGTTGAGTTGCTCGAGTTCCATCTGCTGCGCGCTGTGGAGAAATTTCAATGTCTGCACAGTCAGGGTGAATGATGAAGTGGTGGATGGGGGGCGGCAATGCCTGCAAAGTAAGGTGCCGCTGCCCGGATGGAGGGTAAAACCAGTGCTTTGCTCGCTCGTTCTTCCGCAGGATCTGCACTGGTCGATTTGCGGTTGATAGCCGCAGAGGTCAAGTAGGCGGAAATGAAAAAAGAGTGCCGTTTTTGCCGGTGACATCCCCTGGTTTAACGTATGTAGAGCCCAACTGAGGAGGGTGAATAGAGTCGGATCCGGATCCTGTTCACCACAGAAAAGCTGGATAAGTTCATTGATAAAGGTCGCCGTCACATAACGTGGGTAGGTTGTGCGCAGGGTGAGGTGGGCATTGATCAGCTCGGCTTCACTCAAAAAATAGAGAGCCCCCCTTTTGGGTGGCCTGCAGAATATCCGCAAGCAGGTGAACAGCTCAAGCTTGTTGACGAATCGTTTTTGGCTCCGCTTGGCCCCCTTGGCAATAACCGATATTTTGCCAAGGTCACGGCTGTACAGGGAGAGTATTTTGTCGGACTCGCCATGGGCAGATACCTTGAGGACAATGGCGTAGCTTCGCTGGTCGTTCATTGATCAGGGGTGCCCTCCTAATCAGTTACCTTGTTCCTCATCGTGCCGGGGAGGGGAATCGATTGCCTCTTCAGTCTCCTGCTGTTCATCGCCGCCGAATATGCCCTGTATGGAGAGCTGCATGTTTTCCGTTTGTCGGGAAAGAGAGGCAAAGGGGTTCCAGGATGTGTACAGGCAAAAGGCGGTAAAGGACAGGGTAATGACGGCCAGGAGTATCAGGGCTATGGTCGCCGAGGAGATATGAGAGGGTTCAGCGAGTTTTTTGGCGCTCAGGGAGGAGGCGTGGTTATCGGTAATTATTTTTTCGCGTCGTATAAATCCAGAACTGCCGCTTCCACGCTCTGCAAGAAATTGTGCGGCAATCTTTGTACCGTCCGTTCCAAGGAAATTACCATACAGGGTGACCAGGCCGCGGACAAAGGTGTCGGCAGGCAATTTCTCGTATTCCTCTTCCTCTATTGCGCGAATATTGTTGGTTGAAATCTTGGTTTCGTCGGCAACGTCTTCAATGCTGATGTTTTTCTCAATACGTAGCTGTTGCAGGCCTTTACCAGCTGTCGTTGCACGTTCTTCACTCTTCGTCATAGGCGCTCTGTGTGCGTAGGCACAATCTTTTACTAGGGAATAATGGGGTCGAGCAACGGATCAGAGAATTTTGATATACGCCTGCTCACGCATTTCTTTCATCCAGTTTTTGTACAACGTTTCGATCTCCTGCTGATAAATGGTTTCCCTGATTTCTTCCTTTACTGATTCATAGGGAACTTTCGTGATGATCTGTCCCTCCTGGCTGGAAAGCAGTTTGAAGATCTGATAACCCGAAGGCGTTTCGATAATGGTACTGATTTCACCAGGTTTGAGGGCCGTTATCGTATTGCGCATGGCGGGTGCCATTTCTTCCTCTTGGAAAACTCCGATATCTCCACCGTCGACGGCCGAAGGAAGATCTGAATATTGCCGGGCAAGTTCTTTAAAGTCCTTGCCGGCATCGGCCAGGCTGTGAACACGTTCAGCCTTATTTTTCGCCTCCTTTTTTGCCGCTTTCAAATCAGGCGCTGTCGGGTCCCAGGATGATCCGATTTGCAGGATGTAATACCCACCATCACCGACTCGCTCCGTGTAGTGCATGTCATAATAATCAATGATTTTTTCTTCCGGAACAATCACTCTGGAGCGAACTGCTATGTTGACGAGCTTAGAACTGAGAATTTGATCTTTGAGATCTTCTTTATACTGCTTTTCGTCCAGTCCCATGGTCGCAATCTCTTTACGAAATTGCTCCACCGTGGTGCGGTTACGCTCGAGAATGCGTAGCAATGCCGTGTCAACTTCTTCGTCGGAGACGGTTATGTTGTATCGTTTGGCTTCCTGCAGGAGGATTTTTTTATCAATCAATTTTTCAATAACGGTTTTCCTGGCTTGGAGCAACGCCTCACCCAATTCGCTTGGCGGGGTTTGTTCGGCAACCCGTTGAAAAAGAGGTTTGCCGATTTCGTTGACCTCGGAAAGGGTTATAATATCATTGTTTACCACTGCGACCGAACGATCTACAATCTCTGCAGAGACGGTGAAAGGTAGCAAGAAGATGAGAAAGGTGACAAAAAAGAAGAAAACTCTATAGTTCATGGTTCATTGCTGTTGATTGCTTTACAAAAGATTTTACCGGTTGCTTGGGCCTTGAGACCACCTGTCCTGAACTTTCATCTTCTCAGGGAAATATAGGGCCAGGCCTGTACCGGTTCGAGAAATTACTTGTAAAAAATACCTTGTTGAATGTCGGCCCAAAGGCCATGGGGCTGCACTCTTTTCTTCTTACGTATCTACTCGGAACCGAAGAAAGACGCAAAGTATTTTACTCCGACAGGTTGCTCTTCTCCGGTTACAGCTGTTGCTAGGTGCTCTACGGATGAATACCTGTCCGTGGTATCGGGACTGATTTTTGCAGCTAATGAGTGTCGGTTATTTTTCCAATTCGTCTATGAGAGGAAGGGTATGATTTCAGGAATTGACGCATCACTGTCTGCCCTGCAGGCCTATGGCAAGAGGCTGCAGAACAATGGTAACAATGTTGCCAATATGAATACTGAGGGTTTTAAAAAGGGCCGGGTGCTGTTAAGTGAGGCCCAGCCGCAGGGAGTGCGAGCACATCATGAGAAAGTTAACACCCCGGGGCCGCAAGTCATGGAGGTAACAAGCGAAGGGCACAAGATGATTGAACAATCCAACGTCGACCTCAGCGAGGAGATTCCTGAGATGATGTTCAATCAACATGCTTTTCTGGCAAATATTAAATCATTGCAGGCATCTGATGAAATGACAAAAAGCCTGCTCGATATCAAAGTGTAGGTTAAGCCCGAACGTAGTATTTTACCGATGGGATAGCGTTGAACCTGTTCTCTTCTGCTCCGATCATCCCGGTGGTTGGCCTGGTCATGGGTTGGGTAAAAAAACCATATACCTTGTCATACGGTTGGCTGTTTGTCGCAGGCCCTTCTATTGCAGTTTTGTAAGTTGAGTTCATATTTGTTGTTGCTTCCCCGTTTCACCTGATTGATCCCTGTTGACAGATTTGTTTTCCTCGGTTTAAGTGGCACGGTATACTCTTTTCCTTACCGGAATAGGCATTGTTGCCGGGATACTTCTTTGGGCAACAAACAACATCTAAAAGCGGTAGGAAATTTCTAGCCTGCATTTTTCGGAGCGTATCCTTACTTCCGAAGAAGCGTTTATAACGATTATTACCGCTACGGCGGTATTGCATTTTGAACTCGCAAGGAGATTACATGCTTTCCAAACAAATATTTCACACCATACTGTTTTGTTGTTTTTCTCTGTTCATTACCTGTTTTTTATCGAGCACGGTAGAGGCTGCAGTGACCATGCCGGATTTTTCTCTTCCTTCTGCTGTTGATGGCGCCGATGTCGACAGCAAAAGCTTTGAAGGAAAAACGTTATTAGTCACCTTTTTTGCCACCTGGTGTCCGCCATGTCGTCAGGAGATTCCGACCTTGATCCAACTGCAGAACGAGTATGGCCCGAAGGGGTTTTCCGTTATCGGCCTTTCCGTGGATGAAGGCGGGCCGAAAGTTGTTGCCCAGCTTGTTGAACAGGAAAAAATTAACTACCCCGTGTTGATGGCAAATCGTAAAACAGCCAAGGGCTTTGGCGGTATCGCCGGAATTCCGACCTCTTTTCTTGTGAATGCAAAAGGGAATGTGGTCAAGAAGTATCCGGGCTTTGTCCCCCATGACTTGCTGGAGCGGGATATTAAAGCCATTTTGCCGTAATTGAACCAGGTGCCACGTTGTGGTGCTCAAGTTTTTCTGTTGACAACCTTACGAAATTCCATATATATTCGACCTCTGACAACTAGGTGTTATCGGTTGGATTTTGAGTGGAGAAGTTGTTTAACCATTTAACAAGGAGGATGTTATGAAAAAATTGGTTACTGTTGCTATGGTTGTTGCGTTTGCCCTGAGTGCTGGTACTGCTTTGGCTGCTAAAGTAAAGTGTACTGTGGACGGTGTTGAAGGCGACAAGGTCACCATGACCTGTAAGGATGCTAGCAAGATGAAAAAAGGCGACAAAGTTTCCGTTAAGTCAGGAAAGAAAAAAGCCGTCGAAGGTTGCTAACACAGCTATCTTCTTTGAAGCTTTCAAGAGCGGGTTGATGTTTCGGCATCAACCCGTTTTTTTTTGTACTTTGAACCCAGTGTTGCGTCAACGCTGCTCTGACGCATCTTGCTTGCCCTTTTCCGCGCCTGTGTTGTTACGACTTGAGTCACATAGTTCACTATGCTCCCCAAGTCGTGCCTAACAGGCACAAAAAATTTCGGCGCAATATTGCGCCATTTCACCGTTGACGCAACACTAATGGATTATGGATTTTATTAAAGCGATCCTGCTGGGCATCATTCAGGGGTTAACGGAGTTTTTACCTATTTCGAGCTCAGGTCATCTTGTTATTGGTTCGGAGTTGTTAAACTTCAACGATCCAGGCATCGCTTTTGAAGTCTTTTTGCACCTGGGCACCCTGTTAGCCGTGATTGTGGTCTTTCGCAGGGAACTTACATTGATGGTGCGAGCGCTAATCACCCCTTCCGAAAAGCGCCGCCAGGACCCAGAGCTGAACCGGATGTTTTTGTGGAATATTTATGTGGTTATCGCCACCTTGCCTGCGGTCGTCGTTGGCCTCTTCCTCAAGGATTCCATAGAGCAGGTTTTCGATAATATCCTTATTACTTTTTTCATGCTGGCCGTTACCGGAACAATTATGTTGCTTACCAGCAAGCTTTCAGATAAGTCAAAGGAAGTGAGTTCCAGTCGAAGTCTGCTTATTGGAGTAGCCCAGGCTATTGCCATTCTTCCGGGGCTTTCCCGTAGCGGATCGACAATATTTACGGGGATGCTTTTGGGGATAAACCGGGAAACGGCTGCCCGTTTTTCCTTTATCATGTCCATTCCGGCCATCCTTGGCGCCGCAGTGCTTAAGCTTGGTGACCTTGTAAGTGCGCCGCCTGCCGGCAATGAGCTTGTCAGTATTGGTGCCGGCACCCTTGCCTCGGCGATATCCGGCTATTTTGCCATTGTCCTGCTGATGGGCATCATCAAAAAGGGAAGGTTACACTGGTTTGGATATTACTGTTTTCTGGTTTCAGCAATAGGTTTTACCTGGTATTTTAGCCGATGACGGATTCCGTTTTTCCAGGAAATAACAGGACGTTTGTATATAGGGTGCCTTGAAAAATTAGGATTTTCGTTCGAGGTCAAGGCATGCGAATAATTTTACCACAGGCATATGTTTGATATTCCGAGGATAAAATTATGAGCAT
>CALZIH010000035.1 GCA_945787305.1 uncultured Desulfobulbaceae bacterium
ATTTCATGTTCTCAAAAGTCAACATATCTTATATATACTATATTTTGATATTTAGGATTATGGTAAAAATTGCTTCCAGAGTACCTCTTTTGCAAGAGAGTAAAGTCAGATTTAATAAAATCTTACTATTGAGTTCTGTCAGGTCGAGTCACGATTTCTACACCTTACCTATGGAGTAGTTCTGAAATTATATATGATTCCAAACTGATAACCCTCTCGTCATCAGTGCGCTTGTAGAAATTACCTTATCCAGTTGGTAGAAGTTGAACTATTTCATTTGATACCCTATCATAGATAGATACAAAAAGAGGTTATCCCGCGTCTGCGGGGATGATTCGCTCACTTGTCCTGCCGTAGCCGAGGTCTTACCGGTTGTCCCGCGCCTGCAGGGAATTTATTAAATTGAGAAAAGTTGATTGTAAAAGGTTTCCACTCGCTTTAGGGAGATAGAAACAGATTCTGAGTTTTCCTTGTCGAATGATATCAGGATGACGATCCGTCAAAAGGTATTTCGTTGCTACGGGAAAAATACTTATTGGGAAGGGATTAGTAACCCGTTGATGAGTTCATCGGTAATGTTGCTATTGTTAACTTTCTGATATAATTAATTGTATTTTTAATGAGTAACTTTTTAGTCTACCTAATTTAAAAGCACTTCAAACGAAAATTATAATTTTTCAAAGCACCCTATTGTAGATCCGGAAAGACCTCGGCCACGGCAGAGCAGGTGAGCTTACCCCCTCGCATATTAAGGGCTGCTTCCTGATCACTGCTTTCTGCGAGAAATTTATCCAGGCCGAGAGCGGCGAGTTTTCTGCAGTAGGGCAGGGTGGCATTGCACAGCGCTTGACTGCTGGTCCTGCCTACTGCACCCGGCATGTTACTGACGCAATAATGGACAATCCCTTCCTCGACAAAGACCGGCTCACTGTGGGTTGTTGGTCTGGAGGTGGCAAAACAACCGCCCTGATCAATGGAAACGTCTACCAGTACTGCTCCCTTTTTCATTTGTGACAGGAGCGGCCTGTCGATAAGGACCGGTGCCTTGGCGCCGGGAATAAGCACTGCCCCGACCACCAGGTCTGCTTTGGGCGCATACTGTTCAATTGCATGTGGGTCACAATAGAGAGTGGTGACGTTGGCTGGCATGATTTCATCGAGATAACGTAACCTGTCCAAATTGATATCCATGATGACCACGTTGGCTCCGAGTCCGGCAGCGGTTCGAGCCGCATTGGTGCCGACAACACCGCCGCCGATAACAAGCACTTCTGCCGGCTTTACGCCTGCCACTCCGCCAAGCAATATGCCCCGGCCCATCATCGGCTTTTCCAAACCTTTGGCTCCTTCCTGAATCGACATCTTGCCTGCCACCTCACTCATGGGAGTGAGGAGCGGTAACTGTCCTTTATTGTCATGCAGGGTTTCATAAGCCACAGCAGCAATTTTTTTCTTCAGGCAAGCCTCGGTTAGTGCTCGCGACCCGGCAAAGTGGAAATAGCAGAAGAGAATCTGGTCCTCTCTCATCATCTCGATCTCTGCCGGTTGCGGTTCCTTAACCTTGATGATCATATCGGCACGGGAGTATATTTCATCTGCACTTTTGACAAGTGTTGCCCCCACTGCAGTATAGTCAATATCGGCAAAGCCGCTGCCCATGCCTGCTCCATGTTCAAGAAGGACTTCATGACCGTCTTCGCACAGGAGTCTTGCCCCGACCGGCAGCAGCGCCACCCGATATTCATCCTGCTTGATTTCAGCTGGTATTCCGATAATCATGGTTGTTCTCCTTTTATGTCAGTGGGTTCGACTAAAGGAAGCCGGATGGTCAATGTGCTTCCTGTGCCGACCGTACTGTCGACGGTGATTGTTCCCTTGTGTTTTCTGGCAATGACGTCATGGGAAATGGCTAAGCCTTGACCGGTTCCATTTCCCACTTCCTTTGTGGTGAAAAAAGGATCGAAAATACGCTCTTTCACCTCGTCAGCCATTCCAATGCCGCTGTCACTGATGCGAATTTCGGCACAGGCGTCATCGCTGCTGCTGGTAATTTGGATAGTCCCTTTATCCTCACGACCCGTTTGCACCTGTTTTTCACGGATGGCATGGGCCGCATTGATAATGATGTTGAGAATGCTCTGACCCATTTCTTCTTTCAGGCAATCTACCATGGGCAGAGTTGATGATAAATGGGTTTTCATTTCTGCGACGGGTTTCCATTCATTTTTGGAAACCATAATGGTGTTGTTGATGATTTCGTTAAGGTCGGTAGGGTCCTTTTCTTTATTACCTGGATCGGAGAATTCCTTCATGGCACGAACAATTGAGCTGATCCTGTTGACACCGTCTTTCGATTGTTCAAGGGCTGGCGGGATCTCATGCTGTAAAAACTCCCAGTCTGCCTGTTGAATTGCAGCCCGGATTGTATCGATTGGTCGATTTATACCGGTGCTATCTGTTTCCTGGGTATAAGTATCTTGCAACGTTCTGATTATCGGCGTAATTTCCTTAAAACTTTCCGATATAAAATTAATGTTGGCGCCAATGTATTGAATCGGGGTGTTGATTTCATGGGCAATGCCCGCAGCTAGCTGACCGACCGATTCCAATTTTGAACGTTGCAGCAGTTGGGTCTGCATCTGTTCCCGTTCCTGTTCCATCGCCACCCGTTGCGAGATATCTTGGAAATCTTCTACGATACCCAGAGTGACCCCCTGATTATTGGTAAACCGGGTGGCCGTGACCAAACAATGGAGTTGTTGGCCGCCTATAGTGTTTTTTATCAGTTCTGCCTGCACCATCTCCTTTCCAGCTTCAATTTGTTTAAAGGCACAGTGACTACTTTTTTCACATCCTTCATCGGCAAAGTTGGTATTGCATTTTGTGCCGATTAAGTCTTCTTCCCGCATACCCGTCAATGCGCAGAAGCTTTTATTTACCCGAGAGACAGTTTTGTTTTTATCTATGACTCGGATTCCGGTGGAAATGGTGTTGAGAATCTGGGAGAGTTCCGTATTCAATTCATCGAGTTCGAGCATGGTGTTTTGCAGTTCGCCGGTTCGTTTTTCAACACGGTGTTCCAGTTCCTGATTAACATGCTTCAGCTGTTCTTCTTTGTTTAAAATGTCGGAAATTGTTTGCCTTGTGAGGCGGATAACCAGAAAAACAAAAAAGGCACCACCAAGAAAGATTACACCTGTGATGAGCTCCGTCGGAAGAGGGATGTTTGCGAGTTGGACAAGAATGAAGCTGAGGTACCCCAGCAGGAAAAAACCCATGAATATGGTGAGTGTAACCCACTGTTTACGAAATTTACGAAAATGATTCGGTAGGCCAGGGAGAATCGTTAGACTCATCTCAATTGAAATCAGCATGAAGCATGCCCCGATTAATATCATGCTGTTGGAAGACGTTATTTGCAGGTTCATGAAGAACAAGGAAGAGTTGGAGTTGCTGGATAAGTTTTTTTAAAAGGAAAAATTCCTATGTTTGTAGGGTATGAAAAATGGATGTGGAAAGGCAAGAGGATTCGTAATTGACCCGAAAAATTTGACTATTAATTTCTTTTCCAGACCCTGCATGATAGAGTATGCAAATCGTGAGTGGGTGATGTGTAGGCCATCAGGCAGAATACTGGTTCATCCAGTAAAGAGAATGTGTTACGGTGGGTCTTAGTTGGTTAGCCTTCATCTACAGTCAGGTCATCTTGCAGGTGGTGCCGGGAAAGCTGCGCTGTACTAACGGTATGGATTTATAGGGTGCTGCGTCTATTCTTCGGCAATGGGCGGAGCCGAAGTCACCGTTGATGCCGATTAATGGACTAAACACATTCCAGACATTGTAGCCTGGTAAATTTTAGACAGAGTATGATATGCAAGGTGATACATGAGAGAATTGAGCCAAACCGCTTTTTTAAACCTTACCCCGGAAACTATTCTTTCCGCCGTGGAAAAAGCCTTGGGCATGTATGTCAGTAATCTCTGTCGTCCAATGAACAGTTATATTAATCGGGTCTATGAACTGGCTGATGAAGACGGAGAGGGATTAATCGTCAAGTTTTATCGACCCGGCAGGTGGTCACGACAAGCCCTACAGGATGAACATGATTTTCTTCTCGAACTGGAAGAACAGGAAGTACCGGTTATAGCCCCTCTTGTGCTCGCTGATGGAGGGTCCCTGGCGCAGGTGGGGAACGTTTTCTTTGCGCTCTTTCCAAAAAAATGGGGCCGTACCGTTGATGAATACAGTGATGAGCAGTGGCTGGAGCTTGGCCACCTGATCGGGCGAACCCATGCGGTTGGCGCAGCCCGTTTTCCTCAGGACAGGCTGACCATGCTGCCGGACCAATCAACGCGCAGTCAAGTGGATTATATTCTGGCCCATGATCTGGTGCCCGAGGATCTAAGGTCTGAATTCCGTTCCTTGACCGACACCCTGATTGCTGAGATAATACCCATGTTTGCGGATACTGAGTTGATTCGTCTCCACGGAGACTGTCACAGTGCAAACTTGATTTATCGGCCGGAAGAGTCTTTCTATCTCATTGACTTTGACGATATGGTTATCGGTCCACCAGTACAGGATCTGTGGATGCTTTTGCCGGCAGTGCCGGAGGAGTCACTTGTTGAAATCGATATTTTTCTGGAGGGATACAGGACGTTTCGTGATTTTAAAATTCGTTCATTGAAGTTAATTGAACCCCTTCGCGCCATGCGATTTCTCCATTATATGGCCTGGTGTGCCCACCAGGTGATTGAAGACGGTTCGTCCCAGGTTATGCCGAATTTCGGTACTCGCGAATATTGGTTGGGCGAGCTGGCCGATCTTGCCGACCAGCTCCAACGGATAAGGGAACAACCGGAAAGTTATTTGCCGTTGATCTAGTCTTTTTTGCTTTCCTGAATGATTTCTTCAGTCCAGGCCAAGGCCGCTGCAACCTTAGGAAAGCCGATGGTCGATACCAGCAGCAGCAGGGTATGTTGTAGTTCCTCTTCTGTCGCTCCCGCCTGCAGTGCCCTTCGACAATGGGAGTGTACGGAACCCACAGACTGTGCCGATGCGGCTACCCCTAATTGGATCAACTCCGAGGTTTTTTTGTCAAGCGGTCCTGCCCCACGCACTGTTGTGCCGAGATTTTCGATGGCAGTCATGACCTCGGGAAAGCGCTGGCACAGTTTTTGGTAATGCTTTGGTCCTTTTTTCTTCGTCATTTGCTTCTCCTTCATCTTATGGTAATCGGTGGCCGATAATGTCAAGTTCAGATATCCTGCCCCTCACTCCTTGTTGCGTTTTCTTCCTGTTGAAGTGTCAACATGTTTTCAATTCCTGCAGGCGGATGTACAGCTCTCTTCCGGCCCAGGCATCGGTGGCCGCATATTTTATCTGGGCAGGTGTCAGGTCAATGTTGCTCCAGTTGGAGGTCTGTGATGATTTTGAAATACGAAAACCAAGGAGCGCTGCACAAAGCCCACGCAAGCCATGGTTCTTAACGCCCATTTTCTTCGCTTCCAGGGCAAGATCGACAAAGCCTTGGCCATCAACCGAGGCGATTTTATTCAACTCTCTGATGTCATAGGCAAGGGAAACTCCGGCTTTGACGATCAAAGGGTCGACGAGAATTTCACGCAGAGCTTCCGGGATTCCCAGTGGTGCCAGTTGAAAAAGAAAATCTTCATTGCTTGTCGCAAGTTGCAGGAGGGCCGGTGGGAAGGCCTGCCCTTTTTTGAAGGCCGGCCTGGTTTCGGTGTCAAAACCCAGTACGCTTTCAGCCTGTAGGTGCTCTATAGCGCCACGAAGGCTCTTCCCGTCGGAACAGACTTGAATGGGGCCTTTCCAACGTTTCAGTGGCAACTCGTTAATTTCATCCCTCCCCAAGCGCCTGTACGCTCCGGAGCTGGTGAGAGCTTTATTTTTGTTTGACTGATTATCGACGCTCATTGTTGTTTTTGTTACTGGAAGTATGCTGTGTCCGGCTATACTACCATAAAAAAAATCAAACCGGTATTTTCTGTTGAGAGGTGATGTGTTTTTCGGTGCTCAGGCTGGAGCCGGTGGGCATAGAGAGCGCTTGGGAAAGATTTGTAACCGAGGAAAAGAATACTCTGTCCTATTGCATCATGGGACAGAGCGTAGTCGACGGGTTATGGGGTCAGCCGAGATAAAGCCGGTCCAGGCCGGCAACCATTTGCACCCGGACCTGGTTGAATTCTTTTTGTTTCTGTATGGTATCATTTACTGCTCTTTCCTTTTTCATTTCCACCAATGACTCACTTGTAGGTGCGGCCAGCACTTCCATCATCAGTGCCATGGCGCGTACCTCTCCGATCTTGACTTCCATGGCGGCATCTAGCACCGGGAACATGGTCTCTACCTTTCTTGTTTGATCCGCGATACGCTGCATGCCATAATGACCAACTACTGAAATCAACATCAGCACGACGATGACTACGCCGAAAATCAGCATTTGCTTGGTGAAAAAAGAAAGAATTTTCAACATGTATTTCTCCTTCATGAAGATGAAAAAACGCTCAGTTCTCCTGATAACATGGTATATGGAAAACTTTAAATCACTCATAGTTACAGTTTCTTATCTGTTGTTTGGGGGTGACTTCTATGATTTTTATATTTTACAAAGACTGATTTTGATCAAAAAATATTGAAAAAAATGACAAATTGTCTCATTCCTTATAAAAAATAGAATCCTATCATGTGCGGAGAGGTGAGGTGAGGGAATTACTGATATTACGTCATGGAAAGTCTGATTGGAGTACATCGTTAGGCGATTTTCAGCGACCTCTGAAGAAGAGGGGCCGGAAAAATGCAAAGCAGATCGGAGAATGGCTGCTGCGAAAGGAGCTGGTTCCTGAACATGTGATCAGCTCTCCTGCTGCTCGAGCCCTTGAGACTGCAGGGCTGGCCTGCAGTGGTGTGGGCTTTCCGGAAAGCAAAGTCCAGGAAGAGCCGGTCGTCTATGGGGCAGACGAGCTTGAGTTGCTGCAGGTTATCCGTGCAGCCCCGAAGTCAGCGCATAGGGTCTTACTGGTCGGTCATAATCCAGGTATGGAAGATTTGGTTTTATTGCTGGCTGCAGGTGCCGTAACCTGGCCTGAAGATGGTAAACTCATGCCCACTGCGGCTTTGGCTCGATTCCGGGTGAGTGGTGCATGGGCTGAACTCAGCCCTGGTGGGGTGGAATTTATCGAGATTATCCGGGCCCGGGGGTTAGGCGACCACTAAAATTGCCGGTTCGATTAAGGCTACCTTGAAAAATTGTATTTTCGCCCGACCTCCCGGTGTCTCACACGTTCGCTTACCTCGTTATGCTCAAAATTTTATCCTGGGAATATCCTGCCTGTGGTAAAGTTACTCGCATGCCTTGACTTCGAACGAAAATTATTATTTTTCAAGGCACCCTTAAGGTATACTTAAGAAATAACGCATGGAATCACGGGCGGACAACGGGCCTTTTTGGGTATCTGCTTTCGGGCGAGTAGATTTTATCGCATCTGCAGTGTTACAGACCAATTGCAGTGGTTTAGCTTTATGGTCTGTGCCTTCCATCTACGGCAAAATCTACTCGTGAGAAAAGCGGGCTAGCAATCCGAGAATGTGGTCATGTTCCCGCATGTCCGCCAACCACTGGGATGGGATGGACTCCATGCCCAGGTGTGCTCCCAGCAGCATTCCTGTGGCAAGTCCCCTGGCAGCAGAGTCGCCGCCGGCCATTACGTTTTCAATCAGCGCTGATTTGAGATCATTTTCGTAGGTGATAACCAGGTGGATGACTCCGGGCAGGGCTGCAGCTATGCCGCACATCTGACCGAAATGGCCAATGACTTCGCGGCTGTTTTTTCCCGCGGAATCAATCCCTGATCGGATGCGGATGTCGAGATCCAGGTCGGCAACACCTTCCTCAAGGCTCTCTTCGATGGCTGCCGATGGTGTGGAGCCGTGTAGAATCTTGCAAGCTGTTTTGGCCAGAAACTCGGCCCCGGCATTCGTCGCTGCTGCGTTATGGGTCATTTGGGTTTGAGCCCTGGCCGCCTCAATAAGTGCCTCCAGATCGTTTTGGTAACAAAAGACCAGCGGGGCAATTCTGGCAGCCCCGCCAAGGTCTGATGATGGGGAACCACTTGTTTGTGGCGATGTGCCCGCATCCAGCTTTTCCAATGCCGCTATGCTGGCCTTGTCCATGTAGCCGTCATAGTTCTGCATCCGTTGCTGCCAATCTGTTGCAAATTCATTTAAGGCGAAGCCGTTGCAGCGGACAAGGGATTTCAACAGGATCAGGGCCTGGTCTCCGTAATGACTAAAATCCCCCTGCTGCCGGTTGGGATGGAAGGAGTCGGCTGGAGGTGGTAGCAATGTTTCCACCCGCCCGATTTGGGTATCGATTTGTTTGGTATCGTATATCCAATGCGCGCCCAGGGCCAGTGAATCGGCGGCAAAGGAAGCGAGAACCATGGCTGTTGCATGATCATTCATGGGTACCTCCTTGTTACTTGGTAGTGTGAGAACCTATCTCTTAGATAGATAGGGGTGGCTTGCATGATTGTCAACGCTCCCTGCTGGCTACAATCTTTTTGTTGAGAGTTCAGTGCAGAGGGTTTAAACTATAGGGTTATTACTGCTTGATGTCCAAAAAAGAGAGCAATAAGGACAAATCAGGCATTATTTTTTGAAATGAATAGGGAGTATGAACCAATGGCGGAAATAGGCGAATCAGCTGAGTCGAAACAAAAACTCCACGATCTTAAGGGCAGAATGCTGGCCCTGAAGGAGCATCTTTGACTTAGAGGGTAAACGAGAGCTTGTCGATAAGCTGGAGCAGCAGACTTTGGAGCCAAATTTCTGGAATGATCAGGCGCAGGCCAAAAAGGTGCAGAAAGAGTTAGGGCAAGTGCAAGACATTGTTGCTGTTTGGGAGAAGAATTTCGACAACCTGGAAGAGGCCGACATGCTGCTTGATATGGCTATCGAGGAACAGGACGGTGAAACCTTTCACGAGGTGGTCGATAGTCTGGGCAGGCTGCAGGAACGTATTGATCTGGTCGAATTGGAGTGTATGTTTTCCGGCGAGCATGACTCCTGTAATGGTATTTTGACCATTCATGCCGGTGCCGGAGGTACCGAAGCCCAGGACTGGGTCGAGATTTTAATGCGCATGTATCTGCGCTGGGCTGAAGACAAAGGTTTTAAAACAGATATCCTCGATCACCTGGCCGGTGATGAAGCCGGAACAAAAAGCGTGACTATTCTGGTCAAGGGGAGACATGCCTATGGCTATCTCCGATCCGAATTAGGCATTCATCGGTTGGTTCGGATTTCGCCCTTTGACGCCTCGGGCAGGCGGCATACCTCCTTTGCTTCGGTCATGGTCCTGCCGGAGCTGGATGAAGCAATTGAAGTGGATATCAATGAAAAGGATTTGCGAATTGATACCTACCGGGCATCCGGGGCCGGTGGCCAGCATGTAAATAAGACCGATTCGGCCATTCGCATTACGCATCTTCCATCGGGAATTGTGGTCCAGTGCCAAAATGAGCGTTCCCAGCACCGGAACAAAGATATGGCAATGAAAATGCTCATGGCCCGCCTATATGAAAAGGAAAAAGAAGAGCAGGCCAGGGAGCAGGAGAACCTGCATGGAGACAAGAAAGAGATCTCCTGGGGGAGTCAGATTCGTTCCTATGTGCTGCAGCCGTATCGAATGATCAAGGATCATCGGACTAACCAGGAAGAGGGAAATGTTGATGCGGTTCTTGATGGCAGGCTGGATCCCTTTATTAAAGCCTACTTGCTTTGGCAACCATAAATGAGTGATGTCTCTCCTGTTGGCGGGAAAGCATCGTTGCTCAAACGTTAGTTCATGGAGGAGGTCAACAAAAAGACGAGATTGAGCTGTGCACGCTGCGGTGCATGTTCTGTTGTCTGTCCGGTTTACCGGGCGGAAAGCCGGGAATCCCTTACGGCTCGTGGCAAGTTGCACCTGCTCTCTTTGCCGCTGTCCGACCAGCCTACTCCTCATTTTCAGGATATCTTTTCCCGCTGCCTCCTCTGCGGGGCCTGTGAATCGGTCTGTTCCCGGCAACTGCCGATTACTGAACTGATAACCCGCGCCCGGGGTCGTTTTCCTCTGTTTTATGGTCGTCACGGTGTGCGCAAAGCGTTGGCTCGTAAGGTCTTGTCTACGCCTACGCTTCTTCAGGGACTTGTTCATGCCGGCATAAGCCTGCAGCGAATCAAGGCACTTCCGGCCAAATCCGGGCTTCGTATTAAGCTCGGCCTGCTGGAAGAGCCTCCTGTCTCAACGGGTGTTGATGCCCTCATCTCCCATGCCAGCGACGAGAGCGACGTCAGTTATTTTGCCGGTTGTCTTGCCCGCCATCTACAACCTTCGATTGCCGGGGCCGTTAACCAGCTCATGGGTAGAGCCGGCCTTAAGGTGTCGGAGCCTGAACCACAATGTTGCTGTGGATTGGCAGCTTCCGCAGCCGGCAGGAGTGGTGAGGCCAGGGAGTTGGCATGGAAAAATATAACATCTTTTGCGACCGGTAAGGGGCCAATTGTTTGTTCCTGCGCTTCGTGTTCAACGCATCTTGCAGGGTATCCTGATTTATTTGCCGATGATCCTGAACGGCAACGTCAGGCTGAGGCGTTCAGTAATCGGGTGGTGGAGTTTTCATCGTTTGTTATAAGTCGACTGACTCCTACTTTGAGATTTTCAACAAACCGGGCTGAAAACGTATTGTATCATGACCCCTGCCATCTGCGTTTCACACCTTCCGGACGAGAAAATCCCCGTCGGCTCATTGATCAAATTTCTGGACTCAAGCGGGTGGAGGCGCTTGATGGGCCAAAGTGTTGCGGTCAAGGGGGACTCTTTCATATCGGTTATCCAGATCTATCCCGGAAGATTTTCCACAGATGCGTACATGATTCCATGGCTGTTTTTCCTGCCCTGGTGGTGACGACCTGCTCCGGTTGCCTGATGCAGTGGCAGCAGGGAGTGACGGAAAACAATCTTTCGCTGTCGGTGCAGCATTTGGCCCAATTGCTTGTAGACTGCCTGGAATGAGAAAATCCTTGTTTCGCCGCGTCTGTCCTGCTATGAAGAGCAGGTTATGTAAATGGTTTACGATCAAATTTGGTTTGCTGTACATTGAGTTAAGAGTGAAATATGAGCCTGTCTATTCGACGACAGCTTGAGGAACAGGAGAAGTCCATTCTTTCTCCCCATGCCTGCCTGAGTGCATCTTCCAGGGGACGGTTGCGTGAGGAGTCGGATACCTGTGACCTGCGGACGGTTTTTCAGCGCGATCGTGACCGGATCATCCATTCCAAGACCTTTCGACGTCTCAAACATAAGACCCAGGTATTTTTAGCCCCGGCAGGGGATCATTACCGTACCCGTTTGACCCATGTTCTCGAAGTCTCGCAGATTGCCAGAACCATAGCGGTTTGCCTGCGCCTCAATGAATATCTGACAGAGGCAATTGCATTGGGCCATGATCTTGGTCATACACCCTTTGGCCATGCTGGAGAGTATAGCCTGAATATCCTCCATCCTCGTGGGTTCAAACATTATCGCCAAAGTCTGCGGGTGGTTGATTTTTTGGAAGATCATGGACGTGGTCTGAATTTGACCTGGGAGGTACGAAACGGTATTCTCAAACATTCCAAGGGGTATCGGGATATCCTACCCAATGATACCAGTGAGTTGCCGGCAACAATGGAGGGGCAGGTGGTTCGGGTGGCCGACATTATCGCCTACGTTAACCATGATATGGATGATGCCCTGCGGGCGGATATGATTAAAGAATCCGATTTGCCCGACCATTTGTTGAAAGTGGTTGGCGAGAGTCCCTCCTGTCGCATTGATGCCATGGTCCGGGACTTGGTGACTTCAACCATTGATCGTGATGATGGATATCTCCATCTGAGCAGGCAGATGAATGCAACTATCACTGAATTACGATCTTTTCTTTATGACAATGTCTATCGTAACTGGCGGGTACATAATGAGTTTGAAAAGGCGCAACGGATAATTCGTGACCTGTATTCTTTTTTTATTACCCATGAATTCCCTAAGAAAGGAACAGGGAGCTGTCCGCCACGACCGGAGTTTTCCTCCCCTGAAGAGAAAAAAAAGCGACACCGGCAGGTCTGTGATTTTATTGCCGGTATGACCGATCGCTACGCCTTGAACCTGTATACCAGGATATTTATGCCCAAACCTTGGACTGTCCTGTAAAGACAGGAGGAGATGTACGGCGCGGAAGCGGGAGCAGAGTTTTTCTGCTGGAACCAATACAACAACTATTAGGTATTTCTTAGCAAGTATATTGAACAAGTCAATGCAAACACAAAACAAAAAATATGATCTGCCGAAAGGCTATGAATTTGATGAAGTCGAAAAACGCTGGTACAAATATTGGCTTGAACAGAAGACGTTCGACGCTGCAATGGAAGAGGGGAAAGATTCCTTTTCCATCGTCATTCCTCCACCCAATGTCACAGGTGTTTTACATATCGGTCATGCCCTGAACAACACCCTGCAGGATATCCTGGTTCGTTATCATCGGATGAAGGGTGATAATACCCTCTGGGTACCGGGAACCGATCATGCAGGTATTGCCACCCAGAATGTCGTCGAGCGGCAATTGGCTGACGAAAAGTCCAGTCGCCATGAGCTGGGGCGGGATAAGTTTATTGAACGGGTCTGGCAATGGCGGCAGGAAAAAGGCGGTACCATCATCAATCAGCTCAAAAGGATGGGGGCCTCTTGTGATTGGGATCGGGAACGTTTCACCATGGACGAGGGGCTATCAAAGGCTGTGCGTGAAGTCTTTGTGCGCCTCTACAACGAAGGTTTGATCTACAAAGGAGATTATATCGTCAACTGGTGTCCGCGCTGCCATACCGCTCTTGCCGATGACGAGGTGGAGCATGATCCCACAGACGGAAAACTATACCATCTCCGCTATCCCTATGCCGATGGATCCGGCGTGGTAATCGTCGCGACTACCCGGCCGGAGACCATGCTTGGGGATACGGCGGTTGCCGTCCATCCCGAAGATGAACGATACCAGGGCTTGCAGAATATCGGTATTCGCTTGCCGCTCACCGATAGAACCATCCCCGTTGTTCTGGATCATCATGTCCAGCGGGAATTCGGTACCGGTGCTCTGAAAGTGACACCATCCCATGACCGTGATGACTATGAAATCGGTCTGCGCCACAATCTTGAGCGGATCAAGGTCATGGATGATCACGGTGTTATGAACGAGGCGGCTGGAAGTTACGCTGGACTGGATCGGTTTGCATGCCGAAAAAAGATTGTTGCCGATCTTGAGGAACAGGGCTTCCTTGAGAAAATAGAGTCCTATGAACATGCTGTCGGCAAATGCTACCGTTGTTCGACGGTGGTCGAGCCAACCACTTCAAAGCAGTGGTTTGTTTCGGTTCGTCCCCTGGCCGATAAGGCGGTTGCCGCCGTCCGCGAAGGCCGGATCAATATCTATCCAAACACCTGGTATAATACCTTTTATGCCTGGATGGATAATATCCGTGATTGGTGCATTTCCCGTCAGATCTGGTGGGGGCATCGCATACCGGCCTGGACCTGTCAAGGTTGTTCACAACTGGTGGTTGAGGCTGAGACCCCTGAGCGTTGTCCACACTGTGACGGTACGGACCTGATTCAGGAAACCGATGTCCTGGATACGTGGTTTTCATCGGCCCTCTGGCCCTTTTCCACTCTTGGCTGGCCTGAACAGACAAAGGAGCTGGCTACCTTTTACCCCACATCTATCCTGATCACCAGTTTTGATATTCTTTTTTTCTGGGTAGCGAGAATGATGATGATGGGGCTTCATCTCATGGATGAGGTACCCTTTCATGATGTCTATCTCCATGCCTTGGTCCGTGATAAGTACGGGAAGAAAATGTCTAAATCCACGGGTAACGTTATTGACCCCCTGGTAATGATCGACCAGTACGGGACCGATGCCTTCCGGTTTACCCTGACCGCTTTTGCTGCCCAGGGACGGGAAATCCGCATGGACGAGGAGCGAATTGAAGGGTATCGCCGTTTTATCAATAAGTTGTGGAATGCAGCCCGTTTTGCCCAGATGCATATCAAGGATGCTGATCCGGCAATAACCGCGGTTACGGATAATCCGGACGACCTTCCCCTGCCGCATCGCTGGATACTCAGCCGAACCAATAGGACCATCCTCGAAGTGCGTGACGCCCTTGATAACTACAATTTTAATGAGATTGCGCAAGGCCTGTATCAGTTTACCTGGCATGCCTTCTGTGACTGGTATGTGGAATGGATCAAGGCCGATTTGTATGGTGATGATGAAACAGCTCAAACCAATGCCCGAGGGGTGCTGCTCTGTGTATTGGAAAATATTTTGAAACTGCAGCATCCGGTTACCCCTTTTGTGACCGAGGAAATCTGGAGCCAATTACCTGGTGAACGCCCGATCATTATGCTGGAGCGGTTTCCGGAAGAAAATTCGGCATGGCAGGATCTGCAGGCAGAAGAGGACATGGAGCTGTTGATGGCGGTAATTTCCGGGTTGCGTACCATTCGTACTGAAGCGGAATTGCATCCCACGGCCAAGATCACCGCAGTCATTATTGCACCTGATGCGGGGAAAAGGAGTTTGTTGGAAGCTTTTTCCACCTCTATCAGTTCCATGATCAGGGCAGAGCATCTTGATATTGTTGCCGAGGGTGAGGTGCCCGATGATGCCGGTCATGCTCTGGTTCAGGATGTGGAATTGGTGGTGCCGCTTTCCGGCCTCATTGATGTGGAAGCGGAACTGGCAAAGCTTGAGAGGGAGAGGCAGAAGTTGGAAAAAGAACTTGCCCGTGTTCGTGGGAAACTTGGTAATGAGAAATTTCTTAACAATGCCCCAGAGCAGGTGGTACAAAAGGAAGGGGATAAAGAAGCTGAACTGCAAGCCCGGCTTGCCAAAAATGAAGAGTCTGTGCTCCGGCTGAATAAATTACAATGATCCATGGACGACTTCCTGCTTGATCAACAGTTACGGCTTTTTCTTCAAGAGGACCTTGAGCATGGTGATATCACCACCGATGCTGTTTTTAGCACCGAGACCGCATCGGCCAGGTTTGTTGCCCGCCAACCGTTAGTTGCCTGTGGAATGGAGCAGGTCGCCGCCCGAGTCTTTATTCTCCTTGGTGGCCAACTGGAGTTTGCGCAGTTCGCTGTAGATGGAAGTAGCACAGATGAGGGAGAAACTCTGTTCTCCATTCATGGTCCGGTACGGACGCTTTTGCGTGGCGAGCGGGTTGCCCTGAACCTTGTACAGCGACTTTGTGGAATAGCAACCCTGACCGCGGCCTTTATCGATCAGGTGCACGGTTTGCCGGTACGCCTTGTTGATACCAGAAAAACCACTCCGGGTCTGCGTATGCTGGAAAAGTATGCGGTTCGATGTGGTGGTGGTCACAATCACCGCTATAGTCTAAGTGACGGCGTACTGCTTAAGGACAATCATATTGCCGCCTGTGGCTCCATCAGCAAAGCTGTAGAGCGTATACGTATCATCACCCCGCACACGATAAAAATAGAAGTGGAAACCGATACCTTGGAGCAGGTACAGGAGTGTCTTTCCTGCGGTGTTGATATCATCATGCTTGACAACATGGATAATGCAACCATGACTGAGGCTGTTCGACGTGTTAACGGTAAGGCTCTTGTTGAGGCCTCTGGTGGTGTGAGCCTGGGTACCGTTCGAGCAGTTGCTGAAACCGGTGTTGATATCATTTCTATTGGTGGTTTGACCCATTCAGCTCCTGCCTGTGATATCGGTATGGATTGGGGTTAGGAAGGGGATAAGATGTAGAAGGTTGAAAAAATGTAGGTTTGCTCCCGCCTCCTCAAAAATAACGAAACTCCTTACTGATCTCATGCGGCTTTTTATAGCGATAGAACTTCCGGAAACGATTAAGGAGCAGTTGGTACCTCTGTGTTGTGGGCTGCCAGGAGCTAGATGGCTTCCACCGGAACAGATGCACTTGACCCTGCACTTTATTGGCGAAGTGGATGGCGGTGTGTTCTTGGAGATTCAAGAGGGGCTTGCAGCAGTACGTACAGACTGTTTTGACCTGCAGCTTGATGGCGTAGGTTTTTTTCCTCCTCGCGGTAAACCACGGGTTGTCTGGGCTGGGCTAAAAAAGAATGAGCTTCTTTTGCAACTCCGCAACCGGATTGAGTCACAGCTTGTCACCCTTGGTTTGAAATTGGAGAAACGTAAGTTTTCTCCACACATCACCCTTGCCCGCCTTAACAACACCCCGCCCGCCAAGGTCGGCCGTTTTCTTGAACATCACGGTCTTTTTCTCAGCCCTCCTTTTCCCGTACAATGTTTTCATCTCTATTCCAGCACTCTTGGTCGGAAAGGCGCATTCCACCGTATAGAGTCCACCTATTTCCTCAATGAAGACGGTGTGGTCTCAACTTCGTTCTAGTCGGGCAAAGTTGCTCAAGTGGCCGGTGTAACTTACATTATCAAAAGATATTTTTTCGGTGAACACCTCTTGTCCCTAATGAGCACACCACCCCTCAATTCTTTTATAAAGTCGTTGGGCATGGTGGATAATATTTCTGTTCAGTAAAAAAATGGTGTATAACTAGATAGAACATGCGACAGTTCTGTCAAAACCCCTGGTAGGCAGGGGGAATCGTGATTGTTCCTGCAGGGGTAAATGCCTGTTCGGGAAAAAAATGTTTCACCAAGGCGAGGACTCTGTTAGCACCCTGTCTCATATTGGATCGGCAATCCGACTTAAGAAGCATTATATTAAATATATATGAAATGTAACAATGCAACCAACTGCAAAATGTTAAATAGAGTCAAAGGCAATACTTGCTGTCAGGAAGGCTGGTTCAAGCAGAACATAGAACATGTTGATGAACTCTTGACGGGATTTTTTCTGCTGGAGGCGTGAGCAGAGGTTGATATGAGTCATTTTCGCCG
>CALZIH010000036.1 GCA_945787305.1 uncultured Desulfobulbaceae bacterium
GCTAGGGCTAGTGCAGTTTGTGAAAGTGCTTGCCTGTGAATTCTCTAGGGAAGCGGCAGGTAAAGAGGAAAAAGGTTTTACGGAGGACAGTGGGAAAGATGGATACGGGTGATACTGCGTTTATGTTGGTTGCAACAGCCATGGTCATGTTGATGACCCCGGGGCTGGCGCTTTTTTATGGAGGATTGGTGCGTTCTAAGAATGTATTGTCGACAACGATGCAATCCTTTTTTTGTCTTGGGCTGATTTCGCTCATTTGGGTGCTTTATGGGTATTCGTTAGCCTTTGGTCCGGATATTGGCGGCTTTATCGGCGGGTTAAAGTATTTGGGGCTGAAGGGGGTTGGCACCGGAATTGGTCCCTATTCTGATACGATTCCCGACCTGCTTTTTTGCGCCTTTCAGTTGATGTTTGCAATTATAACTCCCGCCCTGATTACCGGGGCCTATGCCGAGCGGATGAAGTTTACCGCGTTTGCCGTCTTTACGGTGCTTTGGTCGACCTTTGTCTATTTCCCGGTTTGTCATTGGGTATGGGGCGGTGGTTGGCTCGGTGCCATGGGGGCGCTTGATTTTGCCGGCGGTACCGTTATTCATATTAATTCCGGTGCAGCGGCGCTGGTGGCGGCCATTGTTTTGGGGAGGCGAAAAGGCTGGGGTCGTGAGGCCATGCATCCGCACAATTTGCCCATGACCATTCTCGGTGCCGGTGTGCTTTGGTTTGGATGGTTCGGCTTTAATGCCGGTTCCGCTCTGTCTGCCGGTCCGATTGCCGTGCTGGCTCTCTTTACAACGCAGATTGCGACTGGTTGCGCAGCCATGTCGTGGGTGATCGCTGAATGGGCGGTGCAGGGGAAGCCGACAACTCTTGGTGCTGCGTCCGGTGCTGTTGCCGGATTGGTCGCGATTACTCCCGGTGCTGGTTTTGTCGGGCCGATGTCTGCCATCGTTATTGGGCTGGTTGCCGGCGCGCTTTGTTATTTTGCAGTTTTGCTGAAGGCTAAGCTTGGCTATGATGACGCCCTTGACGTGGTTGGGGTGCATGGCGTCGGTGGCCTTTGGGGGGCGCTTGCCACCGGTTTGTTTGCCTCTCTCGCCTGGAATCCTGATGGTGCGAACGGTCTCTTCTTTGGTAATGCCCAGCAGTTTGTTATCCAGGCTGTCGGTGCCGGAGCTGCAATTGCATATTCAGTTGTTCTGACCTATGTCATTTTGAAGGTTGTTGATATTGTTGTTGGCTTGCGTGCCGACCTGGATGATGAGGTACAGGGGCTTGACGTGACGGACCATAAAGAGGTTGGCTATTCTCTGTAGGTCGAGAGTGAAAGGCAGGCTTGAAATTATATTTCTTTCTTGTTATAGTTCTGCAAATTATTATTACAACTTTGTAATATTTTTTCAGACTGTATGAGCGGAGGAGTATAATGAATGGAGCGGATACCGCCTTTATATTGGCGGCAGCAGGGTTGGTCTTGCTGATGACCCCGGGGTTAGCCCTTTTTTATGCAGGGATGGTGCGTGGTAAAAATGTGCTGGGCACCATTATGCAGAGCCTGATCATGATCTCGATAATTTCTATTGAGTGGGTCTATATTGGCTATTCCATGTCTTTTGGTCCGGATGTGGGCGGTTTTGTCGGCGACCTTTCCTGGTTTGCATTAAAAGGAGTGACAAGTGCGCCAAGTACCGAGTATGCGACGACTATTCCTCAGACCGTTTTTATGATTTATCAGTGCATGTTTGCGGTCATTACGCCGGCGCTTATAACCGGAGCCTTTGCAGAGCGGGTTCGTTTTGCCCCTTTTGCCCTGTTCAGCCTTTTATGGGCGGTTTTGGTGTATAATCCGGTTTGTCATTGGATATGGGGAAGCGGCGGTTGGCTGGCGAAAATCGGAGTGCTGGATTTTGCAGGCGGCCTGGTTGTGCATGCAACCTGTGGTATGGCTGCCCTGGCGGCGGTAATGGTCATAGGTCCGCGCAAAGGCTATGGACATCGTAATTTTATGCCGCATAATCTTCCCATGACAATGGTTGGAACAGGCTTGCTCTGGTTTGGCTGGTTTGGGTTTAACGGTGGATCGGCACTAGCTGTGAATGATGTAGCAGCGACGGCTTTTGTTGCCACCCATCTGGCCGGTATGGCCGGCATGGCAATGTGGACCATCATGGAATGGGTGAAGCTGGGTAAGCCAACCACCCTGGGGGCTGCTTCCGGTGCCATTTCCGGTCTGGCAACAATTACACCTGCCGCGGGCTTTGTCGGTCCTAATGCTGCCATCGCTATCGGGCTTGTTGCAGGCTTGGTGTGTTATGGTGCGGTCAACCTGAAGGCGCGGCTTCAATTTGACGACTCGTTGGATGTTGTTGGTATCCATGGGGTTGGCGGTATCACCGGTACGCTGCTCCTGGGGATTTTTGCAACCAAGGCCGCCAACCCAGGCGGGGTTGACGGTTTACTTGCCGGGAGCGTGACCCAGCTTGGGTACCAGGTTTTTGGAATTGTAGTTGTTTCTGCCTATGCATTTGTGGTGAGCTGGCTGTTGTTGAAAGGGATCCACGGGGTAATGGGGTTGCGGCTTTCAGAAGATGCTGAGGTGCAAGGGTTGGATGCAGCAGAGCATTCTGAAGCGGCCTATAATTAATTGTCTATCCGTTTAGCTCGTAGTTGCTGATGCGGTTTTAATACGTGAGGTGAAGTAATGAAAAAAATAGAAGCTATTATCAAGCCGTTCAAGCTTGACGATGTAAAAGAGGCCTTGAACGGGATCGGCATCAAGGGGATGACGATTTCAGAGGTAAAAGGCTATGGCCGGCAGAAAGGGCATACGGAAATCTATCGCGGGGCTGAGTATGTTATAGATTTTCTGCCGAAAATCAAAATGGAGATCATCGTTGATACCGAACAGGTTGACCAGGTGATTGACACTATTATAGAGGCGGCCCGTACAGGTAAAATTGGCGACGGAAAGATTTTTGTCCTGCCGGTTGAGAAAATTGTTCGAGTGCGTACGGGAGAGATCGATAGCGAGGCAATTTGATGTCAACAAAGTTGCAGGCTCAGCAGGCTGCTCTGGAGAACTTGTGGCAGCAGGGGCTCAGTGGTCATGAGCTTCTTGAGAGGCATACTTCTTTAGTTGATGCCTTTGTGGTCGAACAGTTTAAGGCTTCGCCCGCAGTTGCAAATAATAAGGGCCAGCTGGCTCTGGTTGCCCTGGGGGGGTATGGTCGTCGTGAACTCTACCCCTTTTCCGATATAGATCTGCTGCTTCTGCATGACTGGCGTTCCGGCAAAGTAATGCAGGAGGTGTCGGAGTCCGTTCTCTATCCCCTGTGGGACGCCGGGTTTGAAGTCGGTCATTCCGTGCGAGGGGTCAAGGATACTGTCCGCTTTGCCAAAGAGGACTTTTTCTTCCAGGTTGCCTTGCTTGATGCTCGTCTTCTTGCAGGTTCGCAAGCGATCTATGATAAAATGCTCCTCCGTTACAGGAAGAAAATATTTGAGGGGAAGCGGTTGGGGTTTGTTGAAACCATGGAAGGGTTCCGTGCCAAGCGTCGTGAACGCTATGGTTCGCACGCTTATTTACTCGAGCCCCATATAAAAGAGGGTAAGGGGGGGATGCGGGATATCCAGGCCATGCTTTGGGTGGCCCAGGTGGTGTTTGGCTTATCCGGAGTCCCGGCCATGGCCGATGCCGGCCTGCTTGCCAGGGATGATCAGCAACGGTTCGTCGAGTCCTGGAATATGCTGGCCCGAATTCGAAATCGCCTCCATTATATAAGTCGCCGCAAAAATGATCAGCTGGTTTTTGAATATCAGGAGGAGATGGCTGCCGCGTTTGGCTACAGGGATAAAGGCGGGCAACTTGCCGTAGAGCAATTCATGCGCCATGTGTACGGTCATCTCCAGGTCATCGCCGTCGTCACTGATCTTTTTTTTGAGCACGTTGGAGATGTGCTTGGGGCCAGTAGGCCTGGTGGTAAGGAAAAACTGTTGGAGCGGGCCATTGTCGAGAGAAGTCGAAGCTTGCATTTGGTCAGTCCGGACGAGCTTAATCGCAGGCCGTATCTTTTGATGCGTCTTTTTCTGCAGTCAGGTCGAACCGGTCTGGCTCTGCATCATCGAACCCGACAACTGGTGAGTCGCCATCTTGAACTTGTCGATGACCATTTTCGCAGGTCCCGGAGAGTGGAACGGGCTTTTGTTGAATTGCTCATGGAAAGCAAAGACCCTATGGCCGTGCTTGAATCGATGCTTGAGACAGGCCTGCTGACGGCATATATACCTGAGTTTGCTGGCATCGAGTCCCTGGCCCAACACGACCTGTATCACATCTATACAGTGGATAGGCATCAGTTGCAGGCCGTAGCCGAATTGCACCGGTTAAGGGTTGAAGAGCCGGAGTTGTTCATGGGGCTGGCTTCTCCGCATCTGTTATATCTTGCTGCTTTGCTTCATGATATAGGAAAAGGGCGACATGCAGATCATTCTCAGCTTGGTGCTGATATGGCTGAGGAGGTCGGGGGGCGGATTGGGTTGCCCGAAGAGGAGCGAGCCTGCCTGGCTTTTCTGGTCCGTTACCATTTGTTCTTGCCTGAGAATGCGCTACGCCGTGATCTGGAAGATCAGGAGTTTATACGGCAGGCGGCAGGTCTTGTCGGTGAGCTGGATCGGTTGACCATGTTGTACCTGTTAAGCATAGCCGATTCGAGGGCAACCGGCCCTTCCGCCTGGTCGGATTGGAAAGCAACTCTTCTTGCCGAGTTGTATTTAAAGGTGAAATCCTGTCTGGAGGCGGAGTGTTTAGTCGGCGTTAAAGGTAGGGATGTCGAGCGACAGGGAGCCTCATGGATGAGGCAGCAGGTGTTTGCTCTTCTTGAAGATCAGCAGACGATGCGAATCGGGGTGGATGAGTTGCCTGAAGATTATCTGGTAAGCTTTACGCCGGAGATGGTCGTTCAGCATCTGCAGTTACACCGTGAACAGGCCGGCCGGCTTCAGCAAAGGGTGCTTCTTTTTCCTGAAGACCGTCAGGGTCACTGTTCGTTATTGATGCTGAGCAAGGATAGGCCTGGGTTGTTGGCTAAATTGTGTGGTGTTCTTGCCCTGCATAATTTGTCTGTTCTTGCGGCACAGATTTTTACCTGGCCCGACGGTACGGTTGTTGATGTTCTCGATGTGCAGCCGGTTGCAGGGCTTGAATTTGAAGAGCAGGACTGGCAGGCCCTGGAGGGTGATTTAAACCGGGCAATTAATTATCGGCTTGATGTAGGGCGCAAGCTGCATGGAAAAAAACAGGGGTTTGGCCTGGGATCACGACGCAAAGTGCAGCAGCTTGAGAAGGAGGTCGTGCTTGACAACGACGCTTCGAGCAGGTTTACCGTTATCGAAGTGTACGGTAGTGACGCGCCGGGCGCCTTGTATCAGTTGACCCAGGCCCTGTCCGACTTTGGCTTGGACATTCATCGTGCCAGGGTCGCTACCGAAGTGGAACAGCTCATAGTCGTATTTTATGTTGCCATGCGGAGTGAGAGCAAGGTTGTCGATGTTGGGCTTCAGGATAAAGTTCGTCAGACATTGTTACAGATTATTGACGCTGAAGAAGTTGTAGCTTGACGAAAAATGAAAAACTGATCGTTTCAATTTGTCGAAAATGTAATCTTTTGATGCTGAAACAGGTCGGAAATGGTATGCAAGGTGTGTCCGGTTTTGCCGGATTTCTATTTATCAATCATCCAAGAACAAGGAGATGAAACAATGACGCGTGAAGAAATAATGAAAATCATTGAAGAGCAGAATGTGCACTTCTTCCGGCTACAGTTTGTCGACATTTTCGGATATATGAAAAATGTCGCTATCCCGCTGAGCCAAATCGAAAAAGCCCTGGACGGTCAGATGATGTTTGACGGTTCTTCCATTGACGGTTTTGTTCGAATTAACGAGTCGGACATGTACCTGAAGCCGGATTATGATACTTTTGTTGTGCTTCCCTGGAGAAATCAGGACGGCACCAATGCAGCCCGTATAATCTGTGATGTGTATAAATCCGATGGCACCCCGTTTGAGGGTTGTCCCCGTAACAATCTCAAGCGTGTGCTCGCCGATGCCAAGGACATGGGCTACACCATGAATGTGGGAACCGAAGCGGAGTTTTTTCTGTTTGAAAAAGATGAGGATGGTGATGCCACCACCGTTACCCACGATGTAGCCGGTTATTTTGACGTCGATCCCGATGACTGTGGAATCAACTGTCGTCGTGAGATCATTGAGACCCTTGAAGCCATGGGCTTTGAGATTGAGGCCTCCCACCATGAGGTTGCCGAGGGGCAGCACGAAGTAAACTTTAAATATTCCGACGCGCTGACCGCTGCCGACAACACCCTGACCTTCAAGTGGGTTGTTCGCTCCATGGCTGCCCAGCATGGTTTGCATGCCACCTTTATGCCCAAGCCGGTATTTGGTATCAACGGTTCCGGTATGCATTGCAATCAGTCGTTGTTCAATACCGACGGTACCAATGCCTTTTTTGATGAAAGCGCTCCTCTCCAGCTTTCCGAGACCGCATACAAGTATATTGCCGGTATCGCCAAAAACGCCAAGGGCTTTGTTGCGGTAACCAATCCGTTGGTCAATTCCTACAAGCGCCTGGTACCCGGCTACGAAGCCCCGGTATATGTGGCCTGGTCCGCTTCCAACCGCTCTGCATTGATCCGCATCCCCGCCTCCCGCGGCATGGGAACCAGGACTGAGGTGCGTTGCCCCGATCCGACCTGTAACCCATACCTGGCCTTTGCCATGATGCTGTCTTCCGGTCTGGATGGTGTGAAAAACAACCTGCAGGCTCCGGATTCCGTTGATCAGGATATTTTCGCCATGACTGCGGCTGAAAAAGAAGCCGCCGGTATCAAAAGCCTACCCGCAAACCTCAAAGAAGCGGTTGAAGAGCTGAAGGCTAACCCTATCGCCAAGGAAGCCCTGGGCGATCATATCTTTACTAAATTTGTTGAAGGAAAGGAAAAAGAGTGGGATAGTTTCCGCACAGCTGTCACTGATTGGGAGTTGGACAACTATCTGAGCAATTATTAGGGTGCCTTAAGTTATCGTTATGCTCCCAGTTGTCGGGGGCATAATTTTTTGTTAGCTGCATCAGGGGGAGATCCGTTACAACGGATTTCCCCCTTTGTTTTTATTTCATGGTTGGTTTAGATGTAGAGCACCTGGAGCTACGGCGCTGCAGGTTTAATTTGTACACGTTTCCAATAAAACGGTACGAGATCTACGCGTCTTTGGAAAGGGTGTCGCTTACTATCCATTGATTTTTTTTAAAGGGCGAGCTTTAATTATTAGATGAGAAAGAGAAAGAAGCAGGGCGAGGTATTGCTTTCCGAACAACTGGAACAGGTAATTGGCAAGCAGCTTGGTCGACGACATTGGGAGTTTTTTGTCTTGACCAGGGTGTGGAGTGATGTTGTCGGTGAACGTGCTGCGGCTCATACTCTACCCGCCTGGATCAGGAAAGATGCCCTGTGGGTGTATGTGGACGGTTCAGCCTGGATGCAGGATTTGAGCTATATGAAACCGCAGATTCTGCAGCAGGTAAATAAGCAACTCTGCGATATCGTTTTGACCGACATCAGGTGGTTGCAGCAGCCGCAAAAAATAATGCAGGCATCGAATCGGGAATATAGTTCTCCGGATAGGCCAGTTGACCGGAAGCAAGCAGAAGAGTTTTTCCAGATGACGCAAGTTATTGATGATTCCGGTTGCCAACAGGCACTTTTTAATCTGTGGCAGACCTTTCAGAAGAAAATGCGTTGATGGGTCGCGCATTGTTATCGTCTTGCCCTGGTACGGTAAATCGTTTACTTTATTCAGGCTCAGAATCCAGGGTTTTCATTAGGATTCCTCACAGGGGGCAATGTTGATTGTTTGTTTGCCCATTTCTTTAATGGAGTTGGAGAGTTCGGCATAACGCGCATGAATATAATTGATTTGATCGGAAATACACCGCTGGTGGACCTGTCTCGTTTGACCCCAAAACCAGAGGTGCAACTTCTCGGTAAGCTGGAATCCCGTAACCCGGGAGGATCCGTCAAGGATCGAATTGCCCTGTCCATGGTGGAGGCGGGGGAAAAATCCGGCGAGCTGACACACGATAAAATTCTTCTTGAGGCGACCAGCGGTAACACCGGTATAGGGCTTGCCATGGTTTGTGCAGCCAAGGGGTATCGTTGCCAACTGGTCATGCCCGAGTCTGCAAGTGTTGAGCGTCGGCAGATCATGAAGGCGTATGGTGCTGAGATTATCCTGACTTCAGCCAAGCGTTCAACAGATGGCGCCATAGAAAAGGCCTATGCCATGGCCCGCGAACATCCCGAACTCTATTTTTTGACCGATCAGTTTAACAATCCTGCAAACTGGCAGGCCCATTATGTGTCGACAGGTCCGGAAATATGGGAGCAGACGGCAGGGAAAGTGACCCATGTTATCACGACCCTGGGAACTTCAGGTACGGCAATGGGTTTGTCGACCTGGTTTAAGGAATATCATCCCGAGGTCAGGGTCGTTGCGGTGGAACCGTATTTTGGGCATAAGATTCAGGGCCTGAAAAACATGAAGGAGTCTTATAAGCCGACAATTTTTGATAAGAACCTGCCCCATTCCATTGTTAATGTAGCCGATGAGGACGCCTTTCGAACGGTTCGCCTGCTAGCCCGAAAAGAGGGCGTATTTGCCGGTATGAGCAGTGGTGCTGCAATGTTTGCCGGCATGGAGTGCGCTGCCGAGTTGGATAAAGGGTTGGTCTTGGTTATTCTGCCCGATGGCGGCGAGCGTTACCTCAGTACGCCTCTTTTTGTCCGTCGGGATAACCGTGTAGAAAAAGCACCACGACTCAAATTTTACAATACTATGAGTCGGAAAAAAGAGGTGTTTAAGCCCATCCATGGCGATCGCCTGACCTTTTATGCCTGCGGTCCGACAGCGTATGAGTCACCGAATCTTGCCCATTGTCGACGATTTGTGGTTGCCGACCTGATGATCCGCTACTTGAGGTTCAAAGGCTTTAATGTTGAAACCTATATGAACTTTACCGACCTGGATGACAACACCATTGCCGGGTCCGAGAAGGCTGGAATATCCTTGCAGCAATTTACGGATAATTATATTGCCGAATTCAGGGAAGCAATGAACACGTTGGGTGTGCAGGAGGCCACAGGATATCCTCGCGCTTCCGAGAATGTCGAGGATATGATCGAGATCGCCCATGAATTGATTCATAAGGGGTATGCCTATGAGAAGCATGGCTCCATCTATTTCGATATTTCTAAATTTAAGGATTACGGTCGGCTTTCCGGTGTGGATTTAAGTAAGATCAGAATCGGTCGCACGGTTGATTTGGACAATTATGAAAAAGATAATCCCCGTGATTTCACACTGCTCAAACGTTCGGTTTTGACGGAATTGAAAAGAGGTGTTTTTTATGAAACCGATTGGGGAAATGTCAGGCCCGGATGGCACATTGAATGTTCGGCCATGTCGACGAAATATCTTGGTGAAACACTGGATATTCACACCGCAAGCCAGGACCTCATGTTTCCACACCATGAAAATGAAATCGCCATCGCCGAAGCGCTTACTGGAAAGCGGCTTGCGAACTATTGGTTGCATTCCGGCCTGCTGTTGAAAAATGGGAAAAAAATGTCTGCAGAAGCAGGCAACATTGTCACCTTGCAGGAAATTCTTGAACAGGGGTACTCAGGGCGGGAAATACGTTTCATGCTGCTTGGTGTGCATTACCGAAAACCGTTAAGGTTCACATCAAAACGACTGGATGCCATTAGGGTGGCACTTAGGCGTCTGGACGCGTTTACCAGAAAATTGCTTTGCTTGAAACCGGGATTGCCCCATCCCGAGGTGGCGACATTTATATCCAAGCTCGAAGAGCGTTTTGTCGAGGCCATGGATGATGACCTGAATATCTCCAGAGCCATGGGAGCCTTGTTTGACTTTGTAAAAATTACCAATCCGGTGCTGGACGCCGGAACCCTCGATCTGGAGCAGAAAACTGATATTTTGGAAGTGTTGGGCCGAATAAATGCAGTGCTTGATATTCTCCAGCTCAAACAGTGTCGGTTGGCGCCGGAAATCGATCTGTTAATCCGACAACGTGAAGAGGCCCGCCTGGAGAAAGACTGGCAGGCTGCCGATCAGGCGCGTGAGGAGTTGCTGCGCCTTGGGGTAACTATTCATGACACCGCGACCGGGTCGTCCGTATGGGAGTTGAGCAACAAAGCGTGTAAGGATTGTGAGCAGGCGCTGATCATTGAGAGTTGATTTCTGCAGGTTTCCCAGGTGTTATAACGTTCGCGAGTGCGCCTGTAGCTCAGCTAGATAGAGCAACGGTCTTCTTAGTCTTGTTCCTATGCTCCCTATGTCCCCTATATTCCTCTCTTTTCTTCCTTTGTTTCTGTGTTCCCTTGTGCTTTCATTGTAGCAAAACCTGAGCAATATGCTCCAGGTGTCTGACAGCTTCTTCTCTATCATGGATGTAGCGGGTCCCATTTTGCCCTCTGGTCTGAGCTGACAGAAGGTCAGATATAGCCTGGTCACATATGGTGGACAGAGGGCATAACATGTTTTTTTTCCATCATATGGGAAAGGTGTATTTGACTTTTTACGCAGGTATCATTAATCACTAGTTGTTATTTATTTGAAATTCCCAATCTACAGAGACGGGAGGTACGTCATGAAAGAGGGCAAATGTCCGAAATGCAACTCTGATAATGTATACAGCGGAGTTGAAGTCTATCCTAAAAGCGGCCCCTTTGGCAGCAACTCAATACCAATCAGTATTACCTCGATTGCTGCCCTCGACAACTATGTCTGCGTTGAATGCGGTTACCTGGAGCGGTATGTTGCCGAGACCGAAAAACTGCATGAGATTGCAGATAAATGGCAGAAGGTTTGCTTTCCGGCGTCAACAGACAATACAAAGGAATAAATGTAAACGCTTTTCAAAGGATATTTGCCCGTGAAAAGACTGAAACGATTTGGCGCCATCACCTCGGTACTTGTAAAACACGGCTTCGGTGATATTGTACCCCGCATCTTTGGCAGGGCAGAAGAAAAGACAACCGAACAGCAGCAACCAGACATTACTGAACGGCAGGCCTTTCCCTCTCCGCACCGTATTCGTCTCGTGTTAGAGGAACTGGGGCCAAGCTTCATCAAGCTGGGGCAATTACTGAGCACCCGGGCCGATCTTTTTCCTCCAGAGTATATTGAAGAATTCCGTAAGCTTCAGGATCAGGTGCCACCGGTACCTTTTGAGGCTATCAAAAATGTCATTGAAAGCGACCTCGAGCGCCCTCTTTCCATTATATTCAAAGAATTCGAGCCAGACTCCATAGCTGCGGCTTCCGTATCCCAAGTGCACAAGGCCCGCCTACACAGCGGTGAACAGGTGGCGGTCAAGATTGTTCGTCCCGAGATCACCGAAAAAATCCGGCATGATATCGGCCTGATGTATTATTTTGCACATAAAATTGAGAAGGCGTTTCAAGCCGCTCGTGCACTCGGTGCTGTGAACCTGGTCAAAGAGTTTGAACGGACCATATTTCATGAGCTTGATATGTTTATCGAATCAGGAAATATAGAGAAGTTCTCATCCAGGTTCAAAGAGATAGATGAAATCCACATACCGGCGGTGTATTGGGAGTATACGGCTAAGTCTGTCCTGGTAATGGAATATATAGATGGAATCAAGATGGATCAGGTCGAGGAACTCAAGGCTAACAACATCGACCCCAAGGAGATAGCCCTCATCGGCCTGCGATCTTTTTCCCGGCAGCTCATGGAATTCGGTTACTTCCACGCCGACCCTCACCCAGCCAATACGCTTGTAATGCTGGATGGCCGTGTGTGCCTGGTGGACTTTGGTATCACCGGCTACCTGGAAAAAGAGACTATGCGGCAGATCGCCAATATTTTTCTAGGCTACGCCGAACACGATTACGACCAGGTAATGACAGCCCTGACTGACCTCGGCCTGGTGGACGAGGATACGGTGGATTTGAAGAGTTTCCGACGGGACCTGAAAGATGTGAGTGAGCCGTTTTACGGCAGATCATTAAAGACTATCTATGTAAAGGATGTCTATGATCAGGTGATGCAACTCGTCTATCGGCACCAGATAAGGCTGCCACGTAACGTGCTTTTACTTCTGAAGACCTTTGTCCAGACAGAATCTCTTGGCAAGATCCTTGACAGTGATGCAAGCATCCTTGAGGTGACCAAGCCTTTTGCGAAAAAGCTACTGCAGGAGGGGTATGACTCACGCAAAGTTCTTCGCAACCTTCACCAGGATATGCTTTCAATGGGCAGCTACCTGCAGGTAATGCCCAAATTCATTCATGACATCCTCAAGCAGACATCCCAAGGCAAACAGGGTGTGGCAATAAACCATCGTGGTTTTGAAAACCTGTCGGTCAGGATGGAAAAGGGGATGAACCGGTTTATTATCGGGCTGATTGTGGCAGCCTCTCTGATTGCCTCCTCTCTCATTCTGAATTCCGGCCAGGAGATCTTTGAATTTTCCATGAGCCTGGCAGGTGGCCGGAAGGTCTCGCTGTCGGCTGTGCTTGGGGTAACCGGTTATGTCATGGCAACTGTTCTCGGCATCTGGCTCATCATTTCCATCCTCAGATCAGGCAAACTCTGACCGTACCTTTTGGAAAAAAAGGACGACCTCTTTTGATTCTTGTTGATATTTGCGGGCAAGGCAGCACATCTGCCTACTTGGCATCAGGAATTATTTTCAGTTCCCGCTCGCCTGCCAATTGTTGAGCTTGACACTGGCTCCCTCTAAAATATCCCCTTTGCATAGAATAGGTAATTCTACCTATATGAAAAAGATCGCCATTGTGATTCAATAAATGCAAACATCCTGGTAGAAAATCGAAAAGAGCCCAACCGCAAAAGTGAAAGACATAAATAGTATTCTACAGCGCCTGCGTATATCTGGGGCCTACCTCCCTCTTTTCGATTGGGACGAGCCACCAAGTTTCTCTCCAGGGCTTAATGCAGACGACTCTTATCGCCTTCCAAAAACTGCTCCGGAAGACCTCAGGATCTTTCTTTCCCTTTGTGGGGAGATAAGTGCCGCTGATATCCACAATGGCTACTTTATCGGCGGGGAAGCTACTCTTAATCCCAGCGTATGGTCAGCTCTCCCTAGCAAACATGATTCGATACCTCTGCTGCCCATTGGGTCAGATGGCGGCGGGAATGCATTCTTGATTAAACTCAGCGATCCGCATCTCGTATATAAATGGAACCACGAGTCGGGGGAGCTTCAACAGGTTGCTGAGAGTTTCTCTGATTTCCTAGAGCGCATTGCCACTGACTGGGAACACTACATTGACGATGATCACGATTACGTTTACATCTCGGGTTAACAGCAAGCAGCCGACAATTGGCTATAATGGATTGGCGACTAGCGGTGTTTTCAATTGCTCAGGATGGGTACTTGCTTGATTAACTTACATTGGCTTTTGTGGTGAAAGGTCGCCAAACACTGAGCCGAGAGTTGGCAGCTTCAAGGCAACATATTATACCCTCAAGATTTGCATGCATACTGATCAGTTAATCAAAAATTTTAAAAAGCGAGCAGAGAAAAAAGGTGTTCAGTATCACTTGGGAACCCCTGCTTCAGTTGACGACATTGAGCAAACACAAGAAAGACTTAAAGTTATATTCCCGACTCAAGTGAAAATGTTTTACCAAACGATAAATGGGGTGCATGTTAAA
>CALZIH010000037.1 GCA_945787305.1 uncultured Desulfobulbaceae bacterium
ACTTGAAGTGGATCAAATCCCCCATCAAGTAGCATTTCTACTCCGTATCCGAAAATATTTTTTTCACCTCATGGAGAGCCAAGACCAGCAGTTCGGCTTCCGGCGCCCGCAACCCGCTCCACAATGTACCCATTCGCAGGTGCAGTAATTCCTCCCGCCAGTATTCTTTATTAGCAAAATCAGCATCAAGGACGTTTTTCGCTGCGATGTCGGACTCGTTATTGCCTGCCTCAAAAAAGTCTATCAATGCCTGCACGGCCCTATTGGTTGCTTCGTTATCCATAAGCTCGACCTTTATAAAGAGTTTTTCTTTTCAATTTCTTTCACTAACTACAGGCAGCTCTTTCCCCTCTACATATACTATAAGAGGATTAAATGCCTGATCCAGTCACAGTAGGTCCGTTTGTTATGGATCTAATGTAAACAGGTTAGCGTAAAATTGAACATTGCCGGTACAGGAAAGAGCAAAATATATGAAATATCCTTAAATTAGCAGTAGCACGATCACAGAACATTATTACTGTACACAATAAGGAGGCTTTGTAAAAAAACTCCTGCATTCTTGTTTTCCACCTTCCTGCATGGTTTTACCGTTTGACTTGCCGCAGCAGGAGCAAGTTCAGAATACAACTCAAGGAGGAGCCCATGGATCTGTACTCTGTCACAGCAAAACTTGTCAAAGAGGAACTGACCAAGGAACATACCCTTGAAATTCTAAAAACCGACCTGCTTGCCATCCGCCTGCGGGAAAAAATTATCCTGCCCGACCAAAAAGAGGTCCTTGATGATCCGATAAAAGTTGCCACCTCAAAACTCCTTGCAGCAGATGGTTCCAAAGTCTTCTGGCTCCTCGCTGGCGGGCTTATGGAGTCCGGATTCAAATTGACCCGGCAAATAGTCAGCGAAGGGTTAGCCGGTCCAATCGGTTTCAGTACCAACGGCCTGCTTGACTTTTTCTCCTTCCTTCCCCACAGCATTCACCCTGATGCTTCTCCCGCTGAGATCATAAAAAAATACCGTTTCACCTTGCCGATCACACCGGAACATGCCCTGCATCTTCTTCCAGGCTCAACCTTTCAGGTAATGGGCCGTGGCACAGCCAGCCTTTCCGGCAGTTTGCACTACGGCAAAGGAGTATTTTCAGCAAGTGCCGGTGTCGGAACTGAAAAAACGGCGGTTTTTTCGGTACGGCTGATACGAGGGAGCGGCAACACGGTGCGGCTTGCTCTTTCCAGAATCCATCGCTGGCAGATCAATCCTGAGCTGAAGGCAGGGGTCGGGGTGAACCTTGAACCATTAAGCCTGATCCAACACGAATGGCTGGCTAAAGCCGGAGAACATCTCGATGCCATCGACCTGGAACAAATCACCGCCGCTATTCCCGGTTGGGAGGAAAACACCAGACTGTCCGATTTTATTAAAGCAAACAGTATCGGTCAACTGGGTAAAATCCTGCAGCAGTACAGCTCATTCTATGCAAAACTGGGCATCGATCACAGTCAACAGCAACAGCACCTTGTCGGCTACGATTTCGACTTGAACCAACCGGAAGCACAGGAAGCATTCAGGGCCATGCTCCATCTCGACGAGGCAACAGCAGCGCAAATAGCCGGCCAATCGACAGCGGTCCGGCGTCAGGTCTATGATGAGGACGAGACGATCACCAAACAATTCTTTGAATTGGGATTTCCAGGAAAAAAACTCCTGCTCTCCTATAGCCTGCGCAGTGAACGGGAAGGATTTCTTGTCTATGACGGTAGCACGCAGATAATCCGGTCAGCGAAAAGCAGCAGGAACTACCGGGGTATTTTTTCCGGCAACAGAGAAATTGCATGGGAAGGGTTGGAGGTCATGGTCAACAGCACCAGGTCCTCCCATGGGTATTGGAAATTTTCGTTCAAAAATCATGATAAATACAGCTCAGAACAAGAAATCACCCGCCTTATCCTGTTTGCCGCCCTGCTTGGCGTGAAGGGTGTAGAGCAGAAACAGATTACCGACTACCCTTGGCATACCCGACTGTTCAGCAGAGAAGACGATACGGAAATGGACCTTATTCTTTATTTCACCAGTGACGGCCTGGCCAAAATCGGTCAGGCGAGAAAGGATGAAATTCGAGAACTCTGTTTTGCAACGGCAGTACACCTTGGATATATTACCGACGGAGCGCCATGGTATGACTACAAAGCACGGGGATATATGAACAAGTACCTGGAGATTCTTGCAGACATTTCTGCAGACAATACTTTGGACAAAAAGGATCTCCAGGAAAAATACAACCTCAGGCTGGCGGAATCCTCAGCAGGGCCAGCCCAGGAGCGGGATCTGGAAAAAGATGCGTGGGTATACAAAAAGGCCAAAGTGTTAATCAACAGCATCTCGATGATGAATACCAATGCGGAGACGGAACAACCCAATCACGGTTGGGCGGCACTGTTTCAAAAAATCGGCAACGGTCAGAGATTCAATTACCTGGTTATAATAGGCGTCTTGGCACGACTTGCCGGGACAAACGGCATCCTTCTTGACCTGCTTGAATTAAAAGAAAGTGAAACTGGAAAAATCCTCGTCTATGCCGATGAAATGAATACGCTCATCAGCGGTGAGGAATTGTTCACACAAGCCTCTCAACAGATAACCGGGGCGCACATCGGTTAGCACCGGACACATAGATCAGCGGCGGAAAAGGAGCACGGGTGTCACCTCCATGCTGACTCCCGTGTTCCCCGCTATTCAAACTCGAGGATGACCTGTTCCACGTTCAAGCTGTCACCGCTGCGACAGGAAATTCTGGCAACAGTGCCGTCAACATGTGCTTTTAACACGTTCTCCATCTTCATGGCCTCGATTACAGCCAACTCCTGGCCGGCCTTGACCTGTTGCCCTTCCTCTACCTTTAACTGCACCAGCAGGCCCGGCATGGGTGCCAATAAATACTTTGACTGATCCTCCAGTACCTGCTTGGGCATCAACTGGTAAAGTTCCGCCGCCCGTGGGGTAAAGACCTGGGCTCGGGTATTTTTTCCACGATGTTTAATCCGGTAGCCAATCCCGTGTCGGCTGACCTGAAAGGCCAATCGCTTACCGTTGATGGTTGCCCGCATGATATCCTGACAAAACGTCCAGTCGGTCAGCACGCCATAATGCTCGCCGTTACAGTCCACGCGGTAGCCGCAATCGGCCTGAAATGGTTTAACCAAAACCCGATATTGCTCCTCGTTGGTCACGACCACCCAGTCATCCAACACCCGCCGTTCATAACCGGCGAGCTGGCCGCTGATTCTTGCGGCCCGGTCCATGTATAAGCGATGGATAATTGCCGCAACCACAATGGGCAGCATAGGCGTATCTTCTATGACATCCGCTTCCCGGAACCCATCCGGAAATTCCTCCTCGATGAAACCGGTATGCAACTGTCCTGCTTTGAACTTCGGGTGGGCCATCAGCGCGCCGAGAAAACCGATGTTATGCTGAACTCCGCCGATGATGTATTCATCCAGCGCCTCCTGCATGGCGACAATGGCCTGGTTTCTGTCCGGACCCCAGGTAACGAGCTTGGCGATCATGGGATCATAGTACATGGAGATCTCGCCACCCTCAAAAACTCCTGTATCCACCCGTACCTTACCCGACTCATTATCAGGCGACTGATACCTGACCAAACGTCCAATGGAAGGAAGAAAGTCCCGAATCGGGTCTTCGGCGTAAATTCGACTCTCCATGGCCCAACCGGTGAGCCGCACATCCTGCTGGCTAATCGGCAGGGTTTCGCCGGCAGCGACCCGCAGCATCATTTCGACCAGGTCGAGGTCGGTGACCATCTCGGTCACCGGATGTTCAACCTGCAGTCGGGTATTCATCTCCAGAAAATAAAAATTCCGCTTTTGGTCGACAATAAACTCCACAGTCCCGGCCGAGCAATAGTTGACGGCCTTGGCCAACAACACAGCCTGTTCACCCATGGCTTGACGGGTAGACTCATCGATAAACGGGGACGGTGCTTCTTCAATAACCTTCTGGTGACGCCGCTGTAGTGAGCATTCCCGCTCACCCAGGTAGACGACATTGCCATGGGAATCTGCCATGATCTGAATTTCAATATGGCGGGGCCTGTCGATAAACTTTTCGATGAGCATCCGGTCATCACCAAAACTGGAACGCGCCTCGCTGGCTGCCCGTTCAAAGCCCTGGCGACACTCTTCTTCATTGTTGGCAATCCGCATCCCCTTGCCGCCACCACCGGCGGTTGCCTTGAGCATGACCGGGTAGCCGATGTCGGCAGCTACCTGGACGGCATGGCCGACATCCTTTATGATACCATCATAGCCCGGAATGGTGTTGACCCCTGCCTGTTCGGCAATCTGTTTGGAGGTCATCTTGTCACCCATGGCAGTGATCGCCTCGGCAGGTGGCCCGATAAAGACTATATTTTCTGTGGCAAGCTGCCTGCAAAAGTCAGCATTTTCCGATAAAAATCCGTACCCTGGGTGCACGGCTTCAGCTCCTGTCTCGCGACAGGCAGCAATGATACGATCTGAAAGCAGGTAACTTTCGCCTGCCGGTGCACCACCGATATGTACCGCCTCATCGGCCATCTGCACATGAAGGGCATCACGGTCTGCATCCGAGTAGACGGCGACGGTGGATATCCCCATGGATCGGGCTGAATTAATGACCCGGCAGGCTATCTCTCCACGGTTGGCAACCAGTATTTTTTTAAACATAAGTTAAGGACGTTGAGTTCAAGGTTGAGAGTTCAAGGTTCAAGGTTCAAACTATTTTCCTTGAGTGGTTTCATATTGAATGAGGTATTTGATGAAGCCATGAATTGCGGCACGCGTTTGACCGGCCAAGCTATACAGTGTTTCAAACTCGGTCGGGCTCAAATATTTTTCATCAAGGGCTATGTAGAGTTGGCTTTGGACTTCCGAACATGACCGTTTTGCATACCGTAAAAAACGAACGAATTCAGCATTTGATTCTGCATCAAACCCCTCGGCAATATTGTGCATAGCTGAACCGGTTGCCCGTTGTATCTGATTTTTTAATCCATGGTCCCGGCTAAATAGAGGTTTTTTTGTCTGCTGATAAATCAGTCCTGTCATCCGCCTTGCAAGTTGCCATGCTTCAATATCTTCAAATCGTTGAATAGCCACTTGTTTCTAAAAACCTTGAACTTTGAACCGAGAACGTTGAACCGTCATTACAGGGGTATATTACCGTGTTTGCGCCAGGGGTTTTCCAGTTTCTTTTCCCGCAGCATGGCCAGTGATCGACAGATGCGAGTACGGGTATTGTGCGGCATAATCACGTCATCTATAAAGCCACGACTGCCGGCAACAAAGGGGTTGGCAAAACGGTCGGTATATTCATCGGTCCGCTTTCTCAGCTTCTCGGTATCCCCGCTTTCCCGACGAAAAATAATCTCCACAGCCCCCTTGGGCCCCATGACCGCAATCTCAGCGGTGGGCCAGGCAAAATTGACATCTCCGCGCAGATGCTTGGAGCTCATCACATCATAGGCGCCGCCATAGGCCTTGCGGGTAATGATCGTCACCTTGGGAACAGTGGCCTCGGCAAAGGCATAGAGGAGCTTTGCCCCGTGCTTTATAATGCCGCCGTACTCTTGGCTGGTCCCGGGCAGAAAGCCGGGCACATCGACAAAGGTAACAATCGGTATATTGAAGGCGTCACAGAAACGAACAAAACGCGCCGCCTTGCGGGCAGAGGCTATATCAAGGCAACCGGCCAACACCATGGGCTGATTGGCGACAACACCAATGGTCGAGCCCTGCATCCTGCCGAAACCAATAACAATGTTTGCTGCATGATCGGGCTGGATCTCAAAAAAATCATTCTCATCAACAACCTTGCCGATCAGCTCCTTCATATCATACGGCTTGTTCGGATCGTCGGGAATCAAGGTATCAAGGGACTTCTCAATCCGTTCTGCCGGATCGTTGCTCGGCCAGACCGGTGGTTTTTCCTTATTGTTGGCCGGAAGAAAATTCAAAAATCTCCGCAGCATCAACAGTGCCTCGACATCATTATCAAAGGCGAGATCGGCCACCCCTGAGCGGCCGGTATGGGTCATGGCCCCACCGAGTTCCTCGGCGCTCACCTCTTCATGGGTCACCGTTTTCACCACCTCCGGTCCGGTAACAAACATATAGGAGGTGTTTTTAATCATGAAGATAAAATCGGTCATGGCCGGGGAATAGACCGCACCGCCGGCACAGGGCCCCATGATCATGGAAAGCTGTGGAATGACACCGGAAGCAAGCACGTTGCGTTGAAAGACATCGGCATACCCTGCTAAGGCCTCAACCCCCTCCTGGATACGAGCTCCACCCGAGTCATTGAGTCCGACCACAGGCGCGCCGACCTTGATGGCATGATCCATAATTTTGCAGATCTTTTCCGCATGGGCTGCAGACAACGAACCGCCGAATACCGTAAAGTCCTGGCTGAAAACAAAAACCAACCGGCCGCAGACGGTTCCATAACCTGTGACTACCCCATCTCCGGGAACCTTCTGGTTCTCCATGCCGAAGTCACTGCAACCGTGCTCGACAAACATATCCCATTCTTCAAAACTTCCCTGGTCAAGGAAGAGCTCGATTCGTTCGCGGGCTGTCAGCTTACCCCGATCATGCTGGCGGTCTATCCTATTCTGGCCGCCACCAAGACGAGCTGCCGCCCGTTTGCCCTCAAGTCGTTGTATGATATCTATGTCCTGCATAGGCTCTTTTGTTACTCTTCTGATTTTGGTTCACACAGTTCCGTCAATACACCGTGTGTGGACTTGGGGTGAAGAAAGGCTATCCGCTTCCCCCCGGCCCCGGCAACAGGGCTCTCATTGATTAATCGACAATTGCTGTCCCGCAATCCCTGCAGGTTCTGTTCAAGGTCATCGCTCAGATAGGCGATATGATGGATGCCCTCGCCACGTTTTTCTAGAAAGCCCGCAATCGGGCTGTCGGAAGACATGGGCTCCAGCAGCTCTATATGGGTTTCACCGATGGAAAAAAAAGCGGTCCTGACCTTTTGCTGGGGAACCTCTTCAATCCGTTCACAGGTAAGACCCAGTCCGTCCTCGTAAAATTTTCTTGCCTCGGCAATGGAGTGGACTGCAATACCTATATGATCAACTTTTTTCAACATACTCTGTTCAAACCGTGCACTAGTGTACTGTTCTTTTTTTATTAATCAAAAAAACCATTTCAGTCTAGAAGATAACCCACTATTTCAACGGGGAGAGTAATGGATTTGGATACTCTGATGCCAAGATAATGAATCACTCCTGACCGGACATCTCCTTCGTGATCAAAGTGTGGAGGAATGCAGCTGTTTCCCTGATCACCTTGACGCAATTTTTTCGGTTGCTTTCCGGGGCCGTATAAAACTGTTTGACGGCCTTGCGATCCCTCCAGTCCACCCTGGCAATATCGATACAGTTGGTTCCCCCATATGGCCGGCAAATTTGGCCAAACTCCTGCACCATTGTATGGCTGAGCTTCCACATCAACTTGTGATCACGACCCTCAATGTCGGTTTTTCCCTGGGTAAAGCCAATCACCGCAAGAGCTCCTGACAGAGTGCCGCAGACCTGGCCGCTACTGCCCATTCCTCCGCCAAACGGAGCCATGGCCGCCATCAATTCATCGGACGGAGGCTCCTCTCTCAGCAAGCTGGCGCACGCGCCAAGAACGGCCTGACTTCAATGGAATCCGTTTACAAACAGCTCTGCGGCCTCAGCCGCCATTTTTTCCTGATCAGTCATTGTTTTTCTCTCATATTACAAATATATTACAACAGGCGTGAGCGCTGTTGCAGTTACTCTTGCCTGCATCCCCTAGCAAAAAACCATTGCCTTGGCAGAATACCATTTATTATTCTTACAACCAAAGCATCATGGCCTGTTCCAGCGACCTGAATCCCCTTTTTCGATAGAGTTCTCTGCCCGCTTCGCTTGCGTTGAGCTGGACACGACGCAGGCCGTAGATCCGACAATGCTCAAGGAGCCGATCAATAATCGTTGCGGCAATTCCCTGGCCGCGCATGGCTTTTTCGGTGTAGACACTATGGAGAAAAGCAACCTCAACGTTTGGGTCCTCAGGAATAGCCACTGTTTTGATAATGGAAACCCCGCCGCTGGCAATGATCTCCTCTTTATATTCCGCAAGCCAGGCTACACAGGTGCCATCGACAACTTGCTGTTCAAGCTTTTTACATTGTGCCCGTTCAAGGGCCTCAAAATTGACAGGAAATTTTTTAGCAGTTTCGTTCAGCGGAAGAGTAGAGCAACAGCACCTCGATAGAGTGTTTCCTCCCTTTAACTTGTACATCTCTTCAAACATGAGCCGGTGATGTCGGGCAAGCACTGGGATGTCGGCATCCACAGCCCGGCGGTACGACGGCCCTGCTACCACTGACGCCCTCGATACTCGCCAAAAACACCGCGCAACACATTACAGATTTCCCCCAGGGAACCGTAGGCCCGGACAGCGGTCAGAACCGGCTCCATAAGGTTTCGATCCTCGCGGGCTGCACGTTCCAAATCAGCCAGTGCTTGCTCCACCCTGGTTTGATCGCGATCCCTCTTGATGCCCTGCAGCCTGGCCACCTGTTCATCCTCCACCTGCGGATCAACCCGCATGACAGGCACCGCATCTTCCTCTTCCACTTGAAAATCATTCACCCCGACAATGACCCGCTCTCCTTTTTCCACTTCCTGTTGATACTGATAGGCTGCATCTTCGATCTGGGAGGCAATAAATCCGTTTTCAATACAGGAAACCACACCACCGGCCTCGTCAATCCGGTTGATCAGTTCGACGGCCTCCTGCTCAATGGTATCGGTGAGCTGCTCAATGAAATAGGAACCGGCAAGGGGATCGATGGTATCCGCCACCCCGGACTCATGGGCGATGATCTGCTGGGTACGCAGGGCGGTTCGCACCGAATCTTCGGTGGGCAGGGACAGCGCCTCATCCCTGGAATTGGTATGCAGGGATTGAGTGCCGCCCAGGACAGCAGCCAACGCCTGGATGGTAACCCGGACAATATTATTATCGACCTGCTGGGCAGTGAGGGTGTTACCGGCGGTCTGGGTATGAAAACGCAACATCTGCGACCTGGCATCAGTGGTCCCGAAACGCTCTTTCATTATCCTGGCCCAGAGCCTGCGGGCGGCGCGGAACTTGGCGACCTCCTCCAGAAGATTAGAGGAGGCGTTAAAGAAAAAGGCCAACCTCCGGGCAAAGACATCAAGCTCAAGTCCCGCATCCAAGGCTGTCTGCACATAGGTCAAACCATTAGCCAGGGTAAAGGCCACCTCCTGGCCGGCCGTAGATCCCGCCTCGCGGATATGATAGCCGGAAATGGAAATGGTGTTAAAAAGCGGAGCCTGCTCGGCGCACCACTGAAAAATATTTGTAATCAAGCGCAGGGAAGGACGGGGAGGGAAGATATAGGTACCGCGGGCCACATATTCCTTGAGAATATCGTTTTGAATGGTGCCGCGTAATTTATCCGCAGTCACTCCCTGTTTTTCTGCAACAGCGACGTACATGGCCAACAAGACCATGGCCGGCGAGTTGATGGTCATGGAGGTGGAGATCGTATCCAACGGAATCTGATCAAACAGGACTTCCATATCGGCCAGGGTATCGATGGCCACGCCAACCTTCCCCACCTCACCTAATGATATGGAATCGTCGGAATCGTATCCGATCTGGGTGGGCAGGTCAAAGGCAATGGAAAGTCCGGTCTGCCCCTGGGCAAGAAGATAGCGATAGCGCTCGTTGGAGGCTGCGGCTGTGGAAAAACCGGCATATTGACGCATGGTCCAGAACCTTCCCCGATACATGGTGGGTTGTACGCCACGGGTAAAGGGAAAGCGGCCGGGAAAAGCAAGCTCATCGAGATACTTCTGGTCAATGTGTTCCGGTACCGCCAGTCGATTGACCGGGCGGCCGCCGTGGGTGGCAAATTGTTCTCTCCGCTCCGGAAAACGATCAAGACTGTTTTTGAGCTCGTTTTCCTGCCAGGATTTCAGTTTGTTTTGCAATGTCATGGGCTCTTACTCGCCATCCAGTGTCTGCAGCAACTGCCGTGCAGCCTGCTGCGGCTCTATACTTTGTAAAGGGGTTGTCGCCAGCTTGGCCTGCAGTCTGACGCGTACCAGCTCCATTGCCCAGTCAAGGGTTTCCGAGGCAAAGGATCGGTTACGCCGCTCCTGCAGGCGTCCGTCTTGCCTGTATAATTCTTCAAACAGAAATATGCGTTCCAGCAGGGTAGCAACACCGGTTCCTTCACTGGCCACCGTCGTACATATGCGCTGTTCTTTATCCTGTGGATCTGAAAAGACTGTGCCCATATCCAGCTGCAGCTTTTTTGCACCAAGTTGATCCGCTTTGTTCACCACCAGCAAATCAGCCACTTCCAGTATCCCCGCCTTCATCGCCTGAATATCATCACCAAACCCTGGAGCCAGAACCAGAGCGGTCAAGTCTGCCAAACGGCAGATGTCCATTTCCGACTGGCCGATTCCAACGGTTTCCAGAATAACGACCCGGCAACCTGATGCAGCCATGATTCGAGCAGTGGCCCCGGCCGAAGCGCAAAGTCCGCCCAAACGACCACGGGTTGCCATGGAACGGATCACCACGTCCCTATCCAGGGCATGCTCCATCATGCGAATACGGTCACCGAGCAGGGCTCCACCTGATATAGGCGAGGAGGGGTCAATGGCTATTATGCCGACCCGTATTTTCCTTTGCCGCAGCTCTCCAACCAGTCGATCGGTCAGGGTGGATTTCCCTGCTCCAGGCGGTCCGGTCAGGCCAAGGATCAGGACATCTTCTATACGCTGCCGGTCAAGTCCTGCAAGGATTTGCGCCGCTTCTCCTTCCTGATTTTCGACCAGGGTGATCGCCCGGGCAATTGCACGCGGCTCCCCGTCATGCAATTGTTGCAGCAGCAACGAAATGTCCATTACCTCCGTTGCTCGTGATGGCGAGCACAAGCGTCCTCAAAGGCTCCGATTATACGCTCAACCGGGGTACCCGGGGTAAATATCTTTCTGATGCCGGCCTCTTCCATGACGCGTATATCCTCATCCGGGATGATCCCCCCGCCAAGAACCGGTATGTCTGCCCCGCCGGCACGGGCAAGCGCCTCAACCACAGCTGGAAACAGACGCAAATGGCCGCCGGACATGGAGGAAAGCCCAACCGCTGCTACATCTTCCTGTACAGCAGCCGCTGCAATTTCATCCGGCGTGCGGCGAATGCCGGTATAGATAACTTCAAACCCCGCATCCCTCAGCGCACGGGCAATAAATTTTGCCCCACGATCATGCCCGTCCAGACCGGGCTTGCCGATCAACACCCTATATTGTCCCATCGCTATGTCCTATGCCGGTTTAAGACCGTTGTTAACAGGTACATCCGGAACCGCTGGTAGTGACCAGTCCCAGAGATCTATGTGTCAAATGCATCCCAATCAAGCCGGGCCATGAAGGACCTTTAAAACACTTCGGCATGTCCCATCCTTCGCCCTGGTGGCGCCGTCAAACCGGCAATAAAGCCGACCACCGGAATTTCCAGGTTGTCACGGATAAAGGTGGCCGCGTCTTCCTCTGCACTACCGCCGATCTCACCGACCATAACCAGACCAGAGGTTTCTGTGTCGGCGGCAAAGGCCTGCAGGCAATCGATAAAGCTGGTTCCCACCACCGGATCTCCGCCAATACCGATACAGGTTGATTGACCCAGCCCCTGGGCGGTGAGTTGATGGACCACCTCATAGGTCAGGGTTCCTGAACGGGAAATAACACCGATACCGCCCGGTGTGTGGATCGGCCCGGGCATGATCCCTACCTTGCATTGTCCGGGGGTTATTATCCCTGGACAATTGGGTCCGATCAAACGACAGGAGCTCATCGTCAGGGCGGTCTTGACCCGAAGCATATCGTGGGCGGGAATTCCCTCGGTAATACAGACAATCAAGGCAACGCCGCCATCAACGGCCTCAAGAATGGCATCGGCTGCAAAAGCAGGAGGAACAAAAATCATCGAAGCATTGGCACCGGTTTCGACCACCGCCTCACGAACCGTATCATAAACCGGAATGGAGTCCACCGTTTGGCCGCCTTTTCCAGGCGTAACCCCGGCAACCACATTGGTCCCGTACGCCAGGCACTGTTGGGTATGGAAAAGTCCCTCCCGACCGGTGATTCCCTGGACAAGGAGACGGGTAGTGCTATCGACCCAGATACTCATAATTGCCTCGCAATGGTGGATATCTTTTCTGCAGCGTCCTGAAGATCAACTGCGGTAATGCAATCGAAGTCGGAATCCGCTAGAATTTTCCGTCCCTCAACCACATTGGTCCCCTCCATACGGACAACAACCGGTATATTCAGCTCAACTTCCCTGGCCGCCTTGACCACCCCGTCTGCCAACACATCACAACGGAGTATCCCGCCAAAGATATTGATCAGGATGGCGGCAACCGAGTCATCGGCAAGCAGAATACGAAAACCGTTCTTGATCATCTCCGTATTGGCTCCGCCACCGACATCAAGAAAATTGGCGGGTTCACCTCCGGCCTGCTTGATCATGTCCATGGTTGCCATGGCAAGGCCCGCACCGTTAACCATAGTACCGATATTCCCTTCCAGGCGGATATAGTTAAGATGATGTTTTTTGGCCTCAACTTCAAGGGGATCTTCCTCGGCAGTGTCCTGCAGTTCAATCAGATCCTTATGCCGGAACAGGGCTGTTTCGTCAACCTCCACCTTGGCGTCGAGCAATATCAGTTGCCCCTCAGTCGTGACGGCCAGGGGGTTGACCTCCGCCAACAGTAGGTCGCGGCTCACCACCAGTTGATAGAGTTTTTGCAATAGATCGCAACAGGACGCAAATTGAGGGCCGGCTAGTCCGAGGCCAAAGGCAACCCGACGCTGGTGATAAGGCTGCAAACCGAGCAGAGGGTTAATGCGAATCCGGAGGATCTTCTCCGGGTTCTGCTCGGCAACGTCCTCAATATTCATCCCTCCTTCCGTGGAGGCGATAAGCATAAGGGTTGCCGTGGCCCGATCCGGAAGAATCGAGAGATACAACTCTTTGCTGATATTCTGCCCCTGCTCGACCAGAACCTTGGAAACCTTATGGCCATGACCACTTGTCTGGGCAGTCTGCAAAGACATGCCCAGAATAGCGCCTGCGGCGTCACTCGCGTCTTCCCGGTTGCTGACCAGCCTGATGCCCCCGGCTTTGCCGCGGCCACCGGCGAGCACTTGCGCCTTTATTGCTGAAGGGTAGCCGAGAGTTTCAGCTGCAGCAACGGCATCGCTTACGCTTTCTGCAAGCCGGCCCCTGGGTACCGGCAGGCCGGCCTGGGCAAAAAGCGCCTTGGCTTGATATTCGTGAAGTTTCATAGTTTAGAGCTGGTTAGCTTGAAGTTATTTAGGCTGCTAGTTGTGTGGAACTTTTGCTAACAGCCTTCAGTCTAACAGGCTATTCCCCTGTTGTTACTTCTCCGGATATCCCATTTTTTTAAGAAACTCGGTGATCTCGTCAAGAGTTGTCGGGTCATCGATGGTTGATGGCATCCGATACTCTTTACCGCCGGCAATGGAGCGCATGGTACCACGCAGGATTTTGCCGGATCGGGTCTTGGGAAGACGGGAAACAACGGCTGTCTCCCTGTAACAGGCAATGGCGCCGATCTGATTGCGAACCATCTGCACAAGCTCGGCTTTCAATTCCTCTTCATCGCAATCGACTCCGGCTTTCAGGACAACCAGGCCCAACGGCTTCTGACCTTTTAGCTGATCATCGGTGCCGAAGACCGCACATTCGGCAACTTGGGGGTGAGTGGCAACTACCTCTTCCATAGCCCCTGTCGAGAGACGGTGACCGGCAATATTAATCACGTCATCGATCCGACCCATGACAAAAACATACCCGTCTTCATCTATATATCCACCATCACTGGTTTCATAATAACCAGGGAAGTTTGCCATATAAGAGCTGACAAATCGCTCTTCATTACGCCACAGTGTCGCCAGCGTACCAGGCGGCAGCGGCAGCTTGACCACGATATTGCCTTCTTGATTCGATCCCAGTTCATTGCCTTCATCATCCAGGATCTTTACATCATAACCGGGTGCCGGCATGGTGGGAGAACCGGGTTTCACCGGGAACTTTTCAATTCCCATGGGGTTGGCAACAATAGCCCAGGCCGTTTCGGTCTGCCACCAATGGTCAATCACCGGCACATTCAGCAGCTTCGAGGCCCAATGATAGGTATCGGGGTCCAGTCGTTCTCCAGCAAGAAACAAGGCCTGAAACCCTGAAAGATCATATTGTTTGAGCAGGGCGCCGTCGGGATCCATTTTCTTGATTGCCCGAAAAGCAGTGGGAGCAGTGAACAGGATCTTGACCTTATGCTGGTTGATCAACCGCCAGAAAGCACCGGCATCGGGGGTACCGATAGGTTTACCCTCATAGACAACGGTGGTGCAACCGCTCAATAGCGGACCGTAAACAATATACGAATGACCAACGACCCAGCCCACGTCCGATGCAGCCCAATACACATCACCAGGCTCCACATTATAGATATTTTTCATGGTCCAGTTAATGGCAACGGCATGACCGCCGTTGTCACGCATAACCCCTTTCGGCATCCCTGTGGTGCCGGAAGTATAGAGGATATACAACGGGTCGGTAGCCTGGACCGGCACACAATCCACCGGTTCTGCCTTGGCTACAATTTCCTGCCAGTCGACATCACGGTCTTTGCCGAGTTCAGCTCGAACAACATCTCGCTGAAAAACAATGCATTTTTCAGGCTTATGACTCGACTGCTCGATGGCTGAATCCACAAGTGGCTTATAGGCCAACGTCTTTTTCCCTTCTATGGCACCCGAGGCAATGACAATGGCTCTGGGTTGGGCATGATCGATACGGACAGCCAGCTCATTGGCGGCAAACCCCCCGAAGACCACGGAATGGATGGCACCAAGCCGGGCACAGGCCAACATGGAAACCAGGGCTTCAGGAATCATCGGCATATAGATAATGACGGTATCGCCTTTCTGCACACCCTGATCCCGGAGAGCGCCGGCAAAAACAGATACCTGCTGCTGCAGATCGCTGTAGGTAATTTTTCGTATGGTATCGGTTACCGGCGAATCGTAGATAATGGCCACCTGTTCGCCTCGGCCCTTTTCCACATGACGATCAACCGCATTGTAGCAGGTGTTCATTTCTCCGCCCCGAAACCAACGATACAATGGCGGGTTGGATCGATCGAGCACAGTGTCCCACTGCTTATACCAATCAATACCCTTTGCAGCTTCGGCCCAAAACCCTTCCGGATCTTCAATACTTTTTTTAAACACAGCCTCGTATGCGCCCATCGTTTCTCCTCTGCAATAGATTACAGTTTATGGGTTAAAGATAAGATATACTGACACTCATTTTCAATTGCCGACAATGGTCTATAACCAATTGCTGCCAACCCTACAAGGGGAAGCGATTTCTTTCGGGAATTTTTCTTGTGATCAGAATGAGGCGATGCTACACTACTCAGCATGAGGATTCTTGAAAACTCTCCTTTCAGCCAAGTTTTTTTCTTCATCTGCCTCGTATTTTTTCCCCAGCCCGGGTGGACTTCTTCGACCTATGCCAATGAACTTACTACAAATACTTTTGAAATCATCAAAATCCGACACCGGCCGGCAAAGGAACTCCTCCCCCAGGTGGAGACAATGTTATCTGCAAACGGCCGGGCCTCGGCCGATACAATTTCCAACTCGATTATCATCTCCGACACCTCCGACAATGTGGTACACGTCAAACAACTGATCAACGATCTTGATATTCCGGTTCCCCAGGTGACCATCAACCTCCGATCACGGCAGGCAACAGCTCAAACTCGGTCGCTTTCTACAACAGGCGGAATACACGCCGGCAGAGGTGGCCTGGAGATGAGCAGCGGCAAGTTCAACCGGAACCAAAATTTTCAGCTCACGGTCAGTTCAGGCAGCAGCGGCTACCTGCTGACCGGCCGCGATATTCCCTTTACAAATTATTGGCTTGATATCTGTCATCGATACGGCTACAGATTCAGTTGGCTGACAGACTATAAACGCATTGAAAGCGGGTTTGAGGTAACACCGGTGGTTCTTGGCAACAGGGTTGACCTCCTTATGCTGCCCCGTCTCAGCTTTGGCGATGGGCGGTCTATTAGCTTTGCCGAGGCTGCCACCCGAATGACGGTTCCTGTCAATACCTGGGTAACTTTTGCCGCAACGGATACCGGTATGCAAAGTGTCTCAGCCGCCATCCTGACGGCAAAAGGGCAAACCAATAACCAAGCCATGACCCTTGAAGTCAAAGCCCATGTTCGTTAACTATGTAATGGGTGCCTTCAACATACCTGAAAAACCGACCACACATTAAAAAATATGATAATACAAGGAGACGCACATGCCTGACATTCCAACTATCTGCTGTTACTGCGGCTGTGGTTGTGGCCTGTACCTGCATGTGGAAAACGGGCGTGTCATTGGAGCAAGCCCGAGCCGTAACCACCCCATCTCCCGCAACAACCTCTGTGTCAAGGGATGGCATGCCCATGAATTCATTCATAATCCAGAGAGGTTAACCCGACCATTGATTCGCCATAACGGCAGATTACGGCCTGCATCCTGGGATGAAGCCCTGGATCTGGTTGCAGAAAAATTCAACGAAATTAAGACAACATTCGGTCCTGATCAAATGGGCGTGTTGTCTTCGGCCAAATGCACCAACGAGGAAAACTACCTCCTACAGAAATTCACCCGGGCGGTACTGGGCACCAATAACATCGACCACTGCGCTCGTCTCTGACACGCATCCACGGTGGCAGGTCTTGCCACAACATTCGGCTCCGGCGCCATGACCAACTCCATCAATGAACTGGAGGAAACCCAGGTTATCCTGGTTTCCGGTTCCAACACCACAAGAACGCATCCACAAGTGGCCAGGCGTATCTATGATGCCGTTGACCAGGGGGCAAAGCTGATCGTCATCGACCCTCGCAAAACCCGAATCGCCCGTCATGCCCACATTCATCTCCAGATTCGGCCCGGTACTGACATACCGCTCTTGAACGCAATGATGCGCTGCATCCTTGACGAAAACCTGATCGATGACCTGTTCATCGAAATGCGCACCGAAAACTACCTGGCCCTGCGCGACACCCTCCTCCAGGTCAACCTTGACCAAGCAGCGGAAATAACCGGTGTCGACAAACGGGATATCGCCAGGGCGGCGCGGACCTATGCCCGGGCCCAGCGTTCGACAATCTGTTACTGCCTGGGAGTCACCCAGCACACCTGCGGCACGGCCAATGTCAAGAGCTATGCCAACCTGGCCATGCTCACCGGCCAGGTCGAACATGAATTCACCGGGGTTGATCCATTACGTGGCCAGGGAAATGTACAGGGAGCCTGCGACATGGGAGCCCTGCCGGCTGTGCTCACCGGCTATCAATCCATCCTCGACCCTCAGGTACGGGAAAAATTTGCCGCCGCCTGGGGCCGGGAAATGCCCGAGACGCCCGGCCTGACCGTAATGGATATGACCCATGGCGGCCACGATGCACTCTCGCTGGTTAAACCACACGACCCGGTACAGGCTTTATTCATTGTCGGTGAGAATCCAATGCTCTCCGATCCAGTGCTTGGCCAGGTACGTGCCTCCCTGGAAGGATTGCAGTTTCTGGTGGTCTCCGACATCTTCCTCAGCGAAACAGCAGAACTTGCCGACGTCGTGTTCCCTGCGGCTTGCTTTGCCGAAAAAGACGGCACAATCACCAATTCAGAACGGCGAGTACAATTGATGAACAAGGCGATCGATCCTCCCGGCGAGGCCCGCACTGACAGCTGGATCGTGCAACAACTCTCCAGCCGGATGGGATACCCCATGTCGTACGCCTCCACAGCAGAGATCATGGAGGAAATCTGCCTGCTCACCCCCATATATGGTGGCATGTACCATGACCATCTTCGCAAAGCCTGGGGCTTGCAGTGGCCCTGTTCAGATCGAAACCATCCGGGCACGCCTTTTCTCCATAAATATAGCTTCACCCGCGGATCGGGCCGGTTCGAACCGGAAGAAGATATCAAACCTGCCGAGCCACCGGACCAGAACTTTCCTTTTGTCCTCATTACGGGCCGCAGCTACCATCATTATCATACCGGCACCATGACCAGGCGCAGCTCAACCTTGAACCGGGAACACAGCATCCCCTTGCTGGAAATGCACCCGCTTGATGCGAAGAAACTCGGACTGGAGAACGGTTGCCGGGTGCGGGTCAGCTCGCGGCGGGGATCGGTTCCCTTTACCCTGCACGTAAGTGATCAGATGAACCCTGGGGAAGTAAGCTGTGATTTCCACTTCCATGAAGCCCCGACCAACATCCTGACGTTGGCGACAAGTGATCCGGTAGCACGTTGCCCGGAATTTAAATGTTGTGCCGTCAAGGTGGAGATGGAGGTGGATCATGTCTGATACATTGACCCTGCACAAGGACTACCTCCGACCGCTCTTGCGCAAGCTCGGCAAGGAATACAGGTTGGTAGGGCCAATAGATAATGGTTACGGCGATACCGTATACAGTGAAATATCCGATATTGACAATGCCGCCATTGACCTTGATCACCAACCCCAGAACTCGCTCAAATCTTTTTTCTTTCCCCAGAGCGAAGCACTGGCAAGCTATATCGTCGACAAGGAACCTTCAGCTGCCAACCAATTCTATAGTTTTCATCCGCTGCTGCCGGAAAACCGACCGACCCTCTACTTCGGGGTTCGCTCCTGCGACCTGTTTGCCGTCCTCTACATGGATATGATCTTTCTTGGCGGCAAGCACAGGGACATCTATTACGAACAACGACGACGGGGGGCCGTTTTTATCACCCTTGGCTGTTGTGAACCCTTTCCCAACTGTTTCTGTAATGCCACCAAAAACGGCCCTTTTCTCGAGTTCGGGTTTGACCTGCAACTGACCGACCTTGGTTCCAAAAAAAATACCTACCTTGTCGAAACCGGAAAGGCCAAGGGAAAAAAGATCGTAAAAGAATGGACGCAATTCTTTACCGAAGCAACAGAAGAAGACCGCCGCTATCAATACCAGGCAGTACTTGAAGCAAGGGGTCTGTTCAAGCAACAGGTTTATGTGGATCTTGCCTGTCAGCGACTGCAGCAGGGGCAGGAACCGGAAAAAATCCTTCGCGAGCTCTCCCGCCGCTGCCAGGATTGCGGTGGTTGTGCCTATATCTGTCCGACCTGCACCTGTTTTACCATTACCGACCAGAAACGCGACAACGAAAGCGGTGAACGCATCCGTTCCTGGGACGCCTGCACCTTTGCCGGCTTTACCCGCATGGCCGGAGACCACAACCCGGTGGAAATGGAAAGACAACGTGTCCGTAAACGCTTCTATCACAAGCTTAAACATGATGTGGAGAAACATGGCCGATCCAGCTGTGTCGGCTGCGGACGCTGCGTAGACATGTGTTTTGGCGGGGTCGACATTATTCGTTTTATCAATTCAATCACCGAGGCCGGCGAAAATGGAACAACCTGATACTTATCCCTCGTGCAATCTGGATGCCCGCAGACAGGCCCAGGCCGGTCTGGGCAACATATACCTGCCGGAACAGGCCATCATCCGCAATATCATCCCGGAAAACCAATTGGTCAACACCTATGAGTTGGGCCTGCTGGACGAGCTGACCAACCACCGCTTTACCTTTCAACCCGGTCAGTTCATGATGATATCCTTACCCCACCAGGGTGAAGCCGCTATCTCTTTTTCCTCAAGCCCTGAAAGCATGGAAGGCTTTGCTTTGACCATCCGGAACTCCGGCCGCCTGACAGCAGCGGTCCACGAGTTGCGCAAAGGGGACATCATCGGGGTGCGCGGCCCCTATGGCAAACCATTCCCCCTGGATCAGCTCGCGGGGAAAAATCTGCTTTTTATAGCCGGCGGCATAGGCCTTGCCCCCCTGCGACCGGTGATCGAACATTGTCTGGCACATGCAGGCGATTTCGGCCGCATCACGTTGCTTTATGGCAGTAAAACGCCAGAAGAATTCTGCTTTAGCCGGGATTTTCCACGCTGGAAAACAGGCGGTATCGATTGCCGCCTAACCGCTGACCAGGCCTGTGGAGACTGGAAGGGTGAGATTGGCCTGGTTACATGTCTACTTAATGGAGTTACCGTAGAGGAAGGCGACATGGCTCTGGTCTGCGGCCCGGGCATCATGATTCGTTTCGTCCTCCGGCAGCTGCAGGCCATGGGGATGCCGGCCGAGAACATCCTGACCACCCTTGAACGACATATGAAATGCGGAGTGGGCACTTGCGGACACTGCCATATGGAGGAAAAACTGGTGTGCCAGGACGGACCGGTTTTCACAGCTGCCGAACTCCCGGACCCCGAGAACCCATGAACTATGTTATAGAGTTTCAGCCCTCGGGTAAAAGTATAGAAGTAGATGAAAAAACCACTGTCCTACGTGCTGCCCGCAAGGCGGGGCTCCATATCAATGCCTCTTGCGGTGGCACAGGCGTTTGCGGCAAATGCCGCATCCTAGTGGAATCAGGTACGGTTCAAGGTGGAATCAGTGAAAAACTCACTCCAGAGGAGATAGCCGACGGAACCCGTCAGGCCTGTACGGCGCAAATTACAGAAGATATTGTTGTCCGGATTCTTGATGATGCCGGCCTGAAAAAAGGACAGCTTGGAACCGCTGTACCGGAACGCCACCGGACCGGTAAGTATGTTTTCAATTTGGACGAGCTCCGCCAGGCCGGCCTATTCATCCCGCCGGTGGAAAAATTCTTTCTTGAGCTGCCCAAGCCGGATGCAACCGATCACGGTTCCGATGCCTCCCGTATTATCAATGCGATGCGTGAACAATACAATGAGCGTCATATCCAGCTCGGCCTCAGTGTCCTGCGCATACTGCGAAGAACCATCAGGGAAAATGATTTCCGTTTAACCGTCACCCTGGCACGCCCGGTCAACAGCAAATCACGCTCCCGCCTGACCCATGTCCAAGCCGGCGATTGGTCAAAACGTAATTACGGTTTGGCTGTCGATATCGGCACCACGACGGTTTACGGCCAACTTATTGAAAAAAACTCCGGAAAAATTCTGGCAGAGGGGGGAGAATACAACCGCCAGATCAGTTACGGCGAGGATGTCATCTCACGGATGATTTATGCGGAAAAGGGAGAGGGGTTATCCCGAATGCACGAACTGGTCATCGAGAGCATCAATGGAATTATTGAACGGCTCCTGAAAAAACAACGGGTCAACCGGGATGAAATCTCCTCCATTACCATGGCCGGCAACACAGCCATGACCCACCTGCTCCTGCAACTTGAACCCCATAATATTCGCCGTGCCCCCTATGTGCCGGTCTCCAATTTCTATCCCCCCATCCGGGCAACCGATATCGGTCTGGATCTGGCCGATCATGCCATTGCCCTCTTGTATCCGGCGGTCTCCAGTTATGTTGGTGGAGACATTGTTGCCGGGGTCATGGGCTCAGGCATGTATCGTACCGAAAAAACAACCCTCTTTATCGACATCGGCACCAACGCCGAAATCGTCATCGGCAACAAAGACTGGCTTGCAAGTGCCGCCTGTTCCGCAGGGCCGGCTTTTGAGGGCGGCGGCATCCTGCACGGCATGCGGGCCGCAGCCGGAGCCATCGAAGATTTTTCAATAGATCCGCAAACCTTGGAGCCAATGAGCATAACCATCGACGGCAAGCCGGCCAAGGGCATCTGCGGATCCGGCCTGCTGATTATGGTCAGCGAGCTCTTTGAAACCGGGGTCCTGGACCAGCGGGGACGCTTTGACCGTAACCTTGACCACCCCCGACTGCGCGAAGGCCGTAGTGGTTGGGAATACGTGGTCATCTGGGCTGAGGAATCGGGCATCGATCAGGATATCGTCCTGACCGAGGTGGATATCGACAACTTCATCCGTGCCAAAGGCGCCATCTACGCAGGTATCCAGACCCTGTTGGCAGAAGTTGGACTAGAGGCCGGCGATCTTGAACAGGTCATCCTGGCCGGAGGATTTGGCTCCTATATCGATCTGGACAGTGCAATCACCGTCGGCTTACTACCGGAAATGGACACCGACAAAATTATCTATGTGGGCAACGGGTCATTGATGGGGTGCCGAATGAGCGAGCTGAGCAACCATATTCGCAAAGATGTGGTTGCCGCCATCCGACGGATGACCGGCTTTGAACTTTCCGAAGTACCATCCTACCGTGACCAGTACGTGGCTTCACTGTTCCTACCCCATACCGACACCACCCTTTTTCCGGAAACCGAACAGCGAAGACTTTCACGGATAAGAGAGCGAGACAAAACGGCAGCATGAAATTCACCCGTTACGTGAAAGAGATATCGTGTCATTGGTGCCGGTAATAACAGAAAAGCCAATTGCTATATACTCGAATTTAATACACGGCATGAAGATCTTCAGGGAATGATGGCTCCAGCAAAAATGCAAAAAACGTTTTCTATTTCATTTGACATGTTCCAGCTCCTTGTCGGTCTTTCCGAGTTGATTGACCTTGTCAGCAGGGAGATGGTCAGTCATCACAAGTATGTTTCTTTTCTGGCATACCACATCGGCAAAACCAAAGGTCTGCCTCAGGGCCAGTTAAAAGAACTTGCCATGGCCGGTGCACTGCATGACATCGGCGCTCTTTCCCTGCAGGAAAGAAAGGCATCCATGGCCTTTGACCTTTCCCAGGAACATGCAGAGGCACATACAAAACCCGGCCACCTGCTCCTCTCAACGTTCAAACCCTTTACTGCAATCGCCGATCTTGTCAGGTGCCACCATGTACGCTGGCAGGATGGGGCAGGAGAACAGTATCAGGGAAAACAGGTGCCACAAAACGCCCATATCCTTCATTTAGCCGATCAGATTGCAGTGCTCATACAACCTGAAAAAGAAATTCTTGGGCAAATTCCGGAAATAGTCGACCAGGTTGATGCCCAGTCCGGCTCAATGTTCGTCCCCGAGGACATCGAGGCATTCATGGAAGTGGCCTCAAGATATTCATTCTGGCTTGATCTGACCTCGCCTTCTGTGTGTAACATCCTTGCCGAAGATCTCCCCTTCGGGGCACTTGACATGGATGAAGACGAGTTTATGGAATTGGCGGAACTTTTCCGCAGGATTATTGACTTCAGGAGCCGTTTCACCGTCACCCATTCCAGCGGCGTTGCCGTGGTTGCGGAAAAAATGGCTCAACGGGCGGGCCTGAACGCCAGGGAATGCCTGGAAATGAAAATTGCCGGACAGTTACATGACATTGGCAAGCTGTCTGTCCCCCAGGAAATATTGGAAAAGAAAACCGCTTTGACACATCAGGACTTTACCTACCTCCGTAAACACCCGTATTACTCCTACCGGATTCTGCAGAGTATAGACGGATTCGAACGTATCAGCGAGTGGGCGGGGCTGCACCATGAGCGACTTGATGGCCGTGGTTATCCATTTTGTTTGAAAAAAGATCAATTAAGTTTCGGATCATGCATCATGGCGGTTGCAGATACCTTTACCGCAATAACCGAGGTAAGGCCCTACCGCACCAGCCTGAGCAGCAGGATGACCTTGAATCTTCTTCAGGGCCTTGCTGAAAATGGAAAAATTGACCCGGACGCTTTTGATCTGATTAAAGGCGATATACACGAAATAAACGACCTTCGCGCACAAGCCCAGCAGGCCTCCTATCAGGAGAGCAAAGAATTCATAGCAGCAATCGGTCAGGACCCGGAAAGCATTCCCAGCCCTTCCCTTGACTAAGAGAACGTTCTAGCGCCCCAGCCAGAATTTTCTTCAGAGAAACCGTAGCTGAACGCTATTATCCCCCCGATTATAGCCATAAACAGATGCAGCGGCCTTTCATTCTTCTTTTCACCGCAGACCGCGCATAACCTCCATGTTTATCACGCCTCGTATGTAACCAGTTTCCCCGCCAGACGTTATAGAGATATGACAGGCCATATGGAAATGTCGAAACGGAATCTGCGTTCCGACTGTATGCTGACTGTCTCATCACGCTCACCGCGGCTATCTGAGGGAAAGGCCGAGGTGTGCATTCCATTGAACCAGGAGGTTAATCATGAAAAAAATCGTTGCAATCACTGCCCTTTGTCTGGCTTTTGCCGCCGGCCCCACCTTTGCCCATCATCCGGCTGCAGATATTGTAGATCCGGAAATCTATGCAATGATAGATGCCATGGTTGCGGACACCCCCCATGCCACCATGGTCTTTGACGAGGTTATGGGGACGACAATAATCACAGCACCTTCAGTAAGTGATGCAGAAGACCTTGTTGATGAATACCTGCTGGCTGCTCTTTCCCTGCTCGATGAGGATATCATGATTACCATTACATTTGAAGATGAACTTGAGGCAACAACCAGCAGCGTTCAAACAGATCGATGGAAGGAGCGGGATGATTGGGGAAGAACGGTGATTATTTCTATTGATACGCTCCTCTGTACCCCAATGCCGCCTGATTACACCTGTAATGATATACTGTCTTCCGGTGAA
>CALZIH010000038.1 GCA_945787305.1 uncultured Desulfobulbaceae bacterium
CAATATGTAATAACTGGAAGAAGTTTTTTTTGATTGATTACTGTCCCGACGGAGGGTGCCAGAGACGTGACATGGTGTAACTGTTTGACAAAGGAGGAGAGTATGCAGAAGCATTTTTTTTATACCGTTGGATTGATCGCGCTTTGTATTGTCCTGTTGAGTTTGTTTCCTTTCACCAGCTTTGCAGAGAGCAAATTCGGAGGCCTTACCTTTACCGGAGAACGAAAGGGCGTTTGCATTGAAATCGATGGGAAATGTGCAGAGGAAAGTATCTCCTTTGAACTTGATACCTGTGATGCAAATCAAGTAGTCAAAGAACGTTACAAAGATAAAATGCCTTTTACCTTGCTGGTTCCCGCCGGTACGCATAAAATGATCATCAAAAAGAACGGCAAGAACGTTTTGACCGATGATATTCATATCAAAGCGGAAGAGGTACTGGATTATACGCTACCTTAAGGCTACCTTTCAGTCGAGAAAACAGGGCTGGTTTGTTACCAGTTGCACCGGCTCACTACTTTTCATTCGTGTCATCTCTACGCTTGGAAGCCGTGGGTAACATACCGGGATAGAGATATCCTTGGAATGGATCTGTAACGATCCATTCCACCCAGAGGGGAGTGGTGAAATTCCATTCCCCATTATAATATCATATTTGATGCATTACAGTTTGGGGGTGCGATGCAACCGGCAAAACTGCTGCTGAAGAGAAGCAGACTGCGCATATTGGTTGTGGCCCTGAGCGCGTATCTTCTTTTTGGTCACCTGCTGATTCCCCTTCGCATCCAGGGCCAGAGTATGGAGCCGACTTATATGGACGGAGGATTCAATTTCTGCTGGCGTCTTCATTACCTCTTCTCTCAACCACAACGCGGCGATGTTATCGCCATTCGCTTTGCCGGGCGACGGATAATGTTATTAAAACGCATTGTTGCGCTAGCGGGCGAAACCGTTGAATTTCGCAATGGGGTGCTGTTTGTTAACCATAAAAAGGTCAATGAACCCTATGTCCGTTACCCCTCAGCCTGGAACCTGCAACCTCGTCAGGTTGTCCCTGGAAAGGTGTATGTAATCGGCGACAACAGATCCGTCCCCATCGACCGGCACCATTTCGGTCAGGTCGCTGAGAAGCGGATCGTCGGTGGAGTAGTATGGTGCTTCGGTCAGGTCGCTGAGAAGCGGATCGTCGGTGGAGTAGTATGGTGAACAGCAAGGGGCTCATTGGTGTATGTATAGCTGCCCTTCTGGTGGTTGTGCTTGTTTTTGTACTCCTCCCCAATAAGGAAAAACAGGTGCGAAAACGTTTACGGCAACTGGTCGAATACGTTTCCAGGGAAGCGGACGAGCCGCCTCTGGCCTCCCTGCAAAAAGGGAGACGGATCGGCTTGTTTTTTGCCGACCCGTGTCGAGTCATCCTCCAGGGAAAAATGGACGAAAAAGAACTGCGCCGAAAGGAAATCACCGACAGGGTAGTCCTGATACGAAACACCTACAGCCAACTGCAAGTGAAATTTCATGATGTTAGCATCGTTTTTCCTGCAGAAACCACTGCTGATATCCACATGACAATGCGACTGACCGGAGTTACAGCCGGAAGTGATATGGCTGATGTTCAGGAGGTCGAAGCCAGAATGAAAAAACTGGACGGGGAGTGGCTGTTTACCGATGTGACCCTGGTAGAGGTGCTGGCACGGTGAATAATAATACCGGCAAGTGGCTTGTATTCCCTCTGACCGATTACAATGCAATCTGGGAAGAAAAGGTGTTATCCTTTATCAGAGTAAACCTATGCGGTTTCCAAGAAATTTCAACACACGTTCATGCAGGATTCATGATGAGAATATACCTTTCCGTCCCTCCCTTTTTTCTGGAATAATATGAAGTCATTTCCAGTAATTATATATTTTCTTCAGAACCAGACGACCAAGAGGAATTTTATTTTTCTCTCAAAGTTTTTTGTCTTTCTGGTTGGGATTATAAGCGTTTATTCGGTTCTTTTTCATATCCTCATGCAGTATGAGGGTAGGGATTACAGCTGGATTACAGGCTTCTACTGGGCACTAACCGTCATGTCCACCCTTGGGTTCGGTGACATAACCTTCCATACCGATCTCGGCCTGTTCTTCACCCTGGTTGTTCTTCTATCAGGGGTAGTATTTCTCTTGATTCTCCTGCCATTTACCATTGTCCAGTTCTTTTACGCGCCCTGGATTGAAGCCCGACAAAAGGCAAGGACGCCCCAGGAGTTACCCGAAGATGTTGCAAATCACATTATCATTACCAATCTTGATCCGGTAACCGCCAATTTGATCAAGAAACTGAAAAAATATCGCTATCAGTACGCCCTTGTCGTACCCGACCTGAACAAGGCCCAGGAATTACATGACCAGGGCTATAATGTGGTGGTGGGCGATCTTGACGACCCGGTAACCTATGTACGACTTCGTCTGCATAAAGCCACCCTGGTGATTGCCACCAATGACGACCTGACAAATACCTCTATTGCCTTCACTATCAGGGAACTCACCGATAAGATACATATAATCACAAATGCCGATAACGAGCACTCAATCGATATTCTTGAGTTTCCCGGCAATACCCATGTGTTTGAGTTCATGAAAATGCTTGGCCAGGGCCTGGCCCGAAGAACTCCTGGGTTATTTACAGGTGCAAGTATTGTCGGTAATTTCGGTCCGCTGCTTATCGCCGAGGTACCTGCAGCCGGCACTCCGTTTGTAGAAAAGACGCTCATGAAAACCGAGATTCGTGAAACAACCGGCTTGACGGTTGTCGGTCTTTGGGAGCGAGGTAAATTTACAGCTCCTCTGCCGCAGACGGTTATCTCCTCATCCATGGTTCTTGTGCTGGCCGGATCGGAAGAACAGTTAAAACGATACGATACACTGTTCACGGTCGCCTGTACTCCCTATTCAGAAGATGCGCCGGTATTGATCCTCGGCGGCGGACGTGTCGGCCATACTGCTGCTGATACCCTTGAGGAGTCCAATATCGCCTACACCATTATTGAAAAGAGCGCCACGATCGTAGGAAAATCCAAGGGGAACCATATTCAAGGGGATGCTGCCGACATCAATACCCTGCGCAAAGCAGGTATAGAAGATGCCCGTGCGGTATTGGTTACCACTCATCATGATGCGATGAACATCTATCTTACCTTTTATTGCCGCCAGCTCCGCCCGGATATTGTGATTATCAGCAGGGCCATTGAAGAAAGAACAGTCTCCAAGTTATACAGAGCTGGTGCTGACCTGGTCATGTCTTCGGCCTCGCTCGGTGCAAACAGCATCCTCAACATTCTCCGGCCCAACGAACTCTCGATGTTCACCGAGGGGTTGAATATTTTCAGTAGAACGGTTCCGGTAAAACTGATCGGTAAATCGCTGATTGAGAGTAAGGTCAGGGAGCAAAGCGGCTGCACAGTCATTGCCATAAGTACCAAAGGACAGCAGAATGTAAGCCCCGATCCCGCCACCCGCCTGCAGCAGCATGATGAGATCATCCTGATCGGGACCACTGAGGCGGAAGCTAAATTCTTAGAAATCTATCACAAGTCGTGAAACCTTAACGATAATAAGGTGATGTCATCAATTGTGAAGTGCAATGGGCGTCTCCGTTTTCGACTTACGGGTGTTGTAAAAAGTCCCTGATTTTTTGCTCGTTGTTCAGTTTTTTCAGCACCCGGCTGACCATCATGCAGCGTGGTCAGATACTTGACTTGTAAAAGGTTAAAGCGATGTTCTTTTTTGCCATTGTCCATATTCTCCGTATATCAGCTAAATTGCACCTCTTTATAACATGTTGATATTCTGATAAAAAGTATTTTGTTGAAAGCCGTGGAAAATCGTTGACTTGACAGGGGAAAGCCGCTACACCAAAAGCATGTACTTTGCTTTATTCATGGTTATCGGTGTCGCAAATAGCCTCGCCACCGACGGCGGAAAGGTTATATATCCTTGTATTTCCGTGCAGTGCAAATGAAGTTTTGGGCTGGTTACGAGTTTGTCATGTTTGTCGGTGTCGTAAAAAGCCTCGCCACCGACGGCGGAAAGGTTATAATTCCTTGTAATCCCGTACAGCGCAATTTGCGTTCTGGACTTTTTACGAGTCCATCATGTTTCAGTACCCTGGATGAACAATCCACTCTGGAAGGGAGATGACTGCACAACAACGGATTACGGTTGTTACGGACCCACAATATCAGCTCCATGACACCGGCGGTGGCGATCATCCGGAAATACCGGAACGGCTGCAGCTTATTACTGCAGGGTTATCTTCCGGTCATTTGGCCGATATCGTAGACTTTATTTCCCCGCGACCGGCCCGGCGCTCCGAAATCATGACATTTCATCCCGAGTCCTGGTTGTTTCGTTTTGAAGAGGCGGTGCTTTCCGGACGCACCTATATAGATCATCCCGACAACCAGATCGGCTATGACTCGTACGATATCGCCACACTCTCTGCCGGGGCCGGATTAACAGCCATCGATTGCATCGAGAAGGACACCGGTAACATCCTCTTCTGCGCCTCACGGCCTCCCGGTCACCATGCTGAGCCGACCCAGCCCTATGGATTCTGTTTTTTTAATAACTGCGTAATCGCCGCCCGTTATTGGCAGCAGGCCCACAAGCGGCAGCGGATTTGTGTGCTTGATTTTGATGCCCACCACGGCAACGGTATCCAGACCGCTTTTGAGGAAGATGCTGATGCATTATATATCTCAATCCATGAGCACCCCAGTTTCAGCTTTCCTGGTACCGGCTGGGCGAATGAAAACGGCAGCGGCCCAGGCAAGGGCACCATTTTGAATGTACCGCTTGCCCCAGGAAGTGGTGACAGGCAGATTTTAGAAGTCATTGACGGGCCTGTCCAGTTTCTACTTACCCAGTTTGTTCCCGACGCCCTGATAATAGCAGCCGGTTTTGACGGTCATAAGGATGATGACATGTCCGGCTTGAATTACTCCACGGTTTTGTACGAGCAACTTGGTAGACGACTTGCAGACTGGAGTGGCTATTTTTGTGACGGACGATTGATCAGTATTCTGGAGGGCGGCTATCATCTCCCGGTATTGGCCGAGTGCGTAGAAGCCTACCTGTCTGGGTTATCATGTACAGAACCCTGAACCCGAACCCCGGATTGAACAATGTTTATTCAATATTCCATGACTCCGGAACCGATCACCATCCCACCTGACATGTTGGTGACCGAGGCTGTCAAATTGCTTACCGAACACAGGTTTCGCCATTTGCCGGTAGTTGACGATGAGAACAGGCTGTTAGGGATGGTCACCGACCGCGATCTCCGCTCAGCCTGCCCTTCTTCCATGCTGGGTAACGAGGATCGTGCCCATGTTATGGATCTGGTCGGTTCCACGCAGGTGCAGTCCATTATGTCAAAGGATTTTGTAGCACTGCAACCGGTTTCTACTCTGGATGATGCCCTGATGCTTTTTAAAACCCGCAGTGTCGGCGCTTTACCTGTGATCGACAGCCAGGGGCGGGTTGCGGGTATTTTTTCGCTCAATGACCTGATGGCGGCCTATCGTCATTTGTTTGGCCTGGGTGAAAAAGGTTCAGTGCTGATGGCCATCGAAGATAATGATGACCCACTTGCCCTGAGTCGACTTGTTCGTGTGTTGGAGGAAAAAAAGGTGTTGTTTACCCGGTTGATCCGAACAGAAGGCAAGGGCAAAAAACCCGCCATGCTCTATCTGCGGATCAATACAATGAATATCCGTTCTGTACACCGGATTGTTGAAGAGGTTGGGTTTACTGTTCATGTTCCAAAAGTGAACGAATAGAAGAGGCACAATATGATGCAAAAATTGTTTTTACCGGAATCTGTTGCCGTAATCGGAGCTTCACGGACTCCTGGTAAGGTCGGCCACGATATCTTGAACAATTTGGTAACCTGCGGTTTTCAAGGTGAAATCATCCCGGTTAATCCTGCAGGTGGTGAACTGCTGGGTTTGAAGGTCTATCCCACCTTAAGAGAATATGATGGAAAGGTCGATCAGGTGATCATTGTGGTGCGGGCAGAATTTGTCCTTGATGCTACCCGTGACGCGGTTGCCAAGGGGGCCGGGACGGTGATTGTTATCAGTGCAGGATTTAAGGAAACCGGCGAAGAGGGACTGCGTGTCGAGGCAGAGTTGAAAGATGTCTGCCGCCGGGGCGGTGCCCGGTTACTTGGCCCAAACTGCCTGGGATTGATCAACACCGAAAACAATCTTAATTCGTCCTTTGCCGGTAGCATGCCAAAGTCAGGCGAGATTTCGGTTTTTTCTCAATCCGGAGCGTTATGTACGGCCATGCTCGATATGGCAGCAGGTCGGCACCTGGGGTTGTCAAAACTTATTTCAATCGGCAACAAGGCGGATATCACTGAAGTAGATATGCTCCAGGCTCTATCCCATGATCATTCGACGAAAGTTATTGTCGGGTACCTTGAAGATATCAGCAACGGTGATGATTTTATCAAGGCTGCCGAAGAAGCCAGTAATCATAAACCGGTAGTCATTCTCAAGTCCGGGACCACGGCCGCAGGGCAACGGGCGGCGGCTAGCCATACCGGAGTTCTTGCCGGCGAGGAAACCGCCTATGGGGCGGCATTTAAAAGGGCTGGAATTTGCCGGGCCGACACCTTTGATGCCTTGTTCGATTATGCCACAGCCCTTTCCATGCAGCCGCCTCCAAATGGTGACCGTATTCTCATCATTACCAATGCCGGTGGGCCAGGGGCCATGGCCGCAGATGCCGTTGAAAAGGCCGGTATGCAAGTCGCTGAACTGGACCGGAATACTACTACGGCCCTGCGGGCAAAACTCCCGGCCGAAGCGTCTTTGGGTAATCCTATCGATGTTCTTGGCGACGCCGATCCCGATCGTTATGTGCAGGCGTTGAAGGCTGCTCAACAGGATTCGACCGTTGATGGAATTCTAATTCTCCTTACTCCCCAGGCTATGACCCAGCCTGCTGAAACGGCCAGAGCCATAGCTGATAATCTGGATGGTACCAAGCCTGTGGTGGCTTCATTCATGGGAGGGAGAGATGTGTTGCCCGGTCGTCGAGAGCTTACCGCAGCCGGGATGCCGGATTACGAATCACCGGAACGTGCCGTGGCAGCGTTGAAAGCCATGTATCAGTACGGGGTATGGAAACGAAGACCGGCCCGTCAGGTGACCAGGTTCCCCGTAAACCGGCGACGGGTGGAACGCATCATCACCAGGCGCCAGCGAACCGGCCGTTTACAACTTGGTGAGGTAAAGGCTAAGGATATTCTTAAGGCCTATGGCTTTCACGTCCTCCAGGGCCATCTTACCATTACCCCGCAGGAGGCATCCGAGGTCGCACGTTTTATCGGTTTCCCCGTAGCGATGAAGATCGTATCGCCGAATATTATCCACAAAACAGACCTTGGTGGGGTGCGGCTTGGGCTTGGTTCCAGTCAGGAGGTGGAGGATGCCTTTGAATTGATGAATCTTCGTATCCAGCAGCATGCTCCCGAGGCCATGATAGAAGGGGTTTATGTGGAAAAAATGGCTGAAAAAGGAATGGAAATCATTCTTGGCATGACCCGTGACCCGCAATTTGGCCCCATGTTAATGTTCGGCCTGGGCGGAATATTCGTTGAGGTGATGAAGGATGTGACCTTTTATCTGGCACCGATCACCGAAAATGAAGCCATACAGATGCTGCAATCCACAAGGTCCTATGAAATGCTGCAGGGAAAACGTGGCAGCAAAGAGGTCGATATTCATGCCATCGCCGGAGCCTTGCAGCGAATCAGCCAGTTGACTACGGATTTTCCTCAGATTGTTGAGTTGGATATCAACCCGCTTATTGTTGGAGAAATCGGCACCGACCCGGTGGTTGCCGATGCAAGAATGACCTTTTCGGCAAAAGATGAATAACGACCAACGTCGAATTGCAACATTACTTATTCCTGTGAAAACATCATGAAATACGACCAAGATTGGCAGCAGAATTATAAAAACATGATCTCCACGTCAGCTAAGGCGCTTTCCAATGTTCGCCCTGGGCAGCGAGTGTTTATCGGTACCGGTTGCGCTGAGCCGGTTGAGCTTGTCGCAGCTTTGACAGCCAGAGCCGGGTCATTGGCGGATGTAGAACTGGTTCAGCTGATCACCAAGGGTAAGGCACCGTACGCCGATAAGCGACTGGCCGATTGTTTTAAAATCAATTCTTTTTATATCGGTTCGAATGTCCGCTATATGATTCAGGAGGGGATGGGGGATTATACCCCTATCCTGATGTCGGATGTGCCGCGGTTGCTCAACAGCGGCGTCCTTCCACTCGATGTGGCTTTGATCCAGGTTACCCCGCCGAACCAGCGTGGTAAAGTCAGTCTTGGCATCTCCGTTGATATTGTCCGCAGTGCTGCGGAAAATGCATCGCTGGTTATAGCTGAGGTTAACCCGAATATGCCCTGGACCCATGGCAACTCCCTGATGGATATTTATGATCTCGACATCCTTGTACCTGTTGATGAACCGATCATTGAACGGGATACCCATTCCCCCCACCCCATCAGTAAAAAGATCGCCGCCGAGGTCGCTTCTCTGATTCCCAATGGTGCAACAGTACAGTTCGGTCAGGGGAGAGTTCCAGGTATCGGAAGAGTGCCCCAGGCTGTTATGGACTTTCTCCACGAGAAAAAGGACCTGGGTATTCACACCGAGATGATTTCGGATTCGATTGTCGACCTTATTGAATCGGGCGCTGTCAACGGCTCGCGCAAGACTGTCGATCGCGGCCGGGTTACCACCAGTTTCTGCATGGGAAGTAAAAAGCTCTACGATTATATTGACGATAACCCTCTGTTTTGTTTTCGTCCGACGGAATACGTGAACGATGCAACGGTGATCGGTAAACAGAAAAAAATGGTCGCTATCAATATGGCCCTGGAGATTGACCTGACCGGTCAGGTTTGTTCCGATTCGGTAGGGGGACGATTTTATTCCGGGATCGGCGGACAGGTTGACTTTAATCGCGGAGCCGCTTTCTCCGAGCATGGCCGAGCCATTATTACCATGCCTTCAACCAATGAAGACGGAACCCGTTCCCGCATCGTCACCACCCTGCAGCCCGGTTCCGGAGTGGTCATTACCCGTGGCACCGTACACTATGTGGTGACCGAATACGGGATCGCTTATCTGCATGGTAAGTCTATCCAGGAACGCGTCATGGCCCTGATTTCCATCGCCCATCCCGACTATCGGGAGCAACTGTTTCAGGAGGCTATTGAATACAAATATCTTCGGCCTGACCTTACCGGGCTTGGTGACCGATTCATGGTGGCAGGCGAAGAGTTTATGCGGACAAGCCACCTTCTGAAAAACGGCACCCAGGTAAGCTTTCGCTCCATCAGGCCCACAGATGAACCACACATGCGTGACCTGCTCTATGACCTTTCCCAGGAGACCATCTACTACCGTTTTATGGGACGGCAACAACGCTTCACCCACCGACAGGTTCAGGATTTCGTGTATATTGATCATCGCCGTGATGTGGCCATTGTCGGTACTGTGCCGGAGGCGCACGGTGAAGATATTATTGCCGTGGGCAGGTATTACCTCAATGAGCGGACCAACATGGCCGAGGTCGCCTTTGTTATCCGCGACGGCTGGCAGAGTCAGGGCCTGGGCACCTTTATGTTTCGTCATCTGATCACCATTGCCAAGCGTAACGGAATTTCCGGTTTTACTGCTGAAGTCCTGCGGGACAACCGCCGTATGCATGCCATTTTCAATCATTCAGGCTACAAGGTGAAAAGCACTCTGGAAGAAGGTGTGTACAGCTTTGAGATTGATTTTTGATGGCATCGGTATCGCTGGGCGGTGCACGGATGGGTAGAGTAACTTGTTGAATTAGGGACTACCGAGGTGAGATAGTGGATAAAAAAAGAATTCTCTTTGTCGATGATGAGTCTAATATTCTGACAGGGCTTGCCAGAATGCTTCGTGGCATGCGAAAAGAAATAGAGATGGCTTTTGCCGAAAGTGGAAGAGAGGCCCTGGAGGTCATGGCAAAGGAATCATTCGATGTTGTAGTATCGGACATGAGGATGCCTGGTATGGACGGTGCCGAACTGCTGGCCGAGGTTCGTAGGTTATACCCGGATACCATGCGAATTATGCTTTCGGGTTATGCTGCCCCGGAAGCTGTGATGCGAACGGTGACGGTTGTACATCAATTTCTCCATAAGCCGTGTGAGCCCGATGATATTAAAGACACACTGTTACGGTGCTGCCGATTGCGCGATATACTTACCAATTCAAAACTGCGGGGATTGGTCTCATCTTTGAACAATCTGCCGAGCCTGCCCTCCATTTATACTGAGCTTCTCGATATCCTTGCCAAGGAAGATTGTTCGGTAGATGAGGTAGCCGATTGTATCAGTCGTGATATCGGTATGAGTGCCAAGATACTCCAATTGGTGAATTCCCCTTTTTTCGGATTGTACCGAAATATCGACAGCGCCTCCCAGGCCGTTGGTTTGCTTGGTCTTGACACGGTGAAATATCTGGTTCTGTCGGTGAAAATATTTTCAGAGTTGGAAAAACAATGTGTCACCACTGAATCAATCCATGATCTCATGGAACACAGCATGAGCGTCGGGGCCTTTGCAAAACAAATCGTCGAGCTGGAAACAGATGATGAAAAGGTTGCCAATGATGCCTTCATTTCAGGCATGCTGCATGACGTGGGAAAATTGGTTTTTGCCTGTAATATGCCGGAGGAATATAAGAAAACATTTGAGCTGGCTGAGAATGAGGGGATTTCCCTGCAGGCAGCTGAACGGCAAATGTTTCAGGCAGATCATAGCCAGATCGGCGCCTACCTCCTTGGTCTCTGGGGGTTCTCCGTACAGGCGATTGAAGCGATTGCCTTTCATCATAACCCCGAACAAACAGCATCCACAACCTTTGATCCGGCAACGGCCGTTCATGTTGCCAACGTTTTCGATCACGAACAAAAAAACAGGCTCCTGGTTGGTACCCAACCAACCTTTGATCTTGACTATCTGGACAGGGTACAATGCAGCGATCGCCTGGATTCATGGCGTGATCTCTGTCAGAGAGAGACGTGAAAGATTATTTTTATCAGTTCGTTACGCCTGAACTCCTGTCATAAAAAACAGGTAAGCGTAGACTCCGAGAAAATCAGCGCAACTTTCCCATGTAATAACAAAAGGTTCTCAGGATGAAGCTGTTTGGACTGAAGACTTTTTGGGCGGCTTCTTTTAGTCTTTTGCTAACAGCCTACTGCCTATAGCCTGTAAACCTGGGTTGCGGGCAAAGCCCACTTTAGAATGTAGGAAAATATATTTCCTGAACAAGTTGAATGGCAAAATGTGCGCACTGTTTTCCGGAATAAATATTGCAATGTAAGTTGTAGGGGAAAGCAGTGGAGATACGCCGTTCAAGTGCAACCAGAAGACAGCTGGAGGATATGGATCCATACTAACAGGTACTTGGGATGAATTTACGCTGAGAGGAGAAAGCAAGGGCCTTTCCCCTGGAGTATAATATCCTATATAATTACCGTTGAGTTGTTAAGTTTTTTTGTTTTTTTACGCAATACAGTCCACCTTAACATCGGATATATTCTTAGAGGTGAGGATTGTTATGGTAACTGAAAAATCTTCTAACAAAAGAAAAGATAAGCGATTAGAGGCCAAAAGCGGAATTGCTGTAACCCCCAATGCCGTTTGTCAAGTCGTCAACCTTAGCAAAGATGGAATTTCATTCAAGTGCACTAAGGAACATTATTTTCCGTTTGAATGGACAATGAATATCTATGATATTGCTGGCCAGAGCCTGGAACAATTGCACGTTAAAAAGGTTTGGGAGAGTTGGTTGAACATTCAAGACGATCAGTCACCCTTTACAATGGAAGTAGGGGGGAGATTTCAAAACCTATCTTCTTCACAAAAGGATCAGCTCAACACCTATCTGCAACAACTTCTTGCAATGGAAGAATAACATTACCTGAGATTCCGATGGTGACGACTGGTCTTCCGGTTCGACACCTTTAAGGCAAACGTTAAACAGCTTCCAATGGGTATTGTTTTCCCTCCTCCATGCCCGGCCTACCACATCCTTTGGGTTGACATCAAAGCATAGTAATTTCACCTATTCGTCCTTCGGGGCGTCCGGCAGCGGCTCATCTGCTTCGAAGTCTGCGCTATCTGTCATCATCTACACGATATCACTAAAGGATAATCGTGTGGATGCTTTCGCGCATCCGGAGTCTGTCGCTTACCTGAACCACTGCCGAACGCTCACGGATTCAGGTCATGTTGATACAAGTGCACCCTTTTGTACTTTCCTCAGCCAAATATTTCGAATTTTTCGGATTGACTTCAAACTCTTTCCTTTATCGCTGAAAATTCTATAGTCTTGACCATCTTGGCGGTGGAGGAAACGGAAGCATTCCTTGGCATGCTCTATCTTGCGTTTCTCAATCATTGCGGGTATCTTGCGGTCCATGGATACTCCTTTTCAACTTGTCAGTCAGTTCACCCCTTCCGGGGATCAGCCCAGGGCCATAGATGAGCTTGCTGGCGGTCTTGAAGCAGGGGTGCGAGATCAGGTACTGCTTGGGGTAACCGGCAGCGGCAAGACCTACACCATGGCCCAGGTCATTAACCGGGTGCAGCGGCCGGCTCTTATTCTAGCGCCAAACAAGACCCTGGCAGCACAGCTGTTTGCGGAGTTCAGGGAGCTGTTTCCCCACAACGCTGTCGAATATTTTGTTTCCTATTATGATTACTACCAGCCGGAGGCCTATATCCCTGCCTCTGATACCTACATTGAAAAGGATTCATCCATCAACGATGCCATCGACAAGATGCGCCATTCAGCCACTCGCTCACTGCTCACCCGCAACGACGTTTTGATTGTCGCCTCGGTTTCCTGTATATATGGTCTGGGTTCTCCGGACGAATACAAGAACATGCACCTTCTTCTGCAGGTGGGAGAAGATTACCCCATGGAAGATGTATTGCGGCGGCTGGCCTTTATGCTCTATGAACGCAATGAATTCTCCTTTCATCGCGGAACATTCAGGGTTCGTGGTGATGTTATTGAAATTTTTCCGGTCCATGAGGAAGACTATGCCGTGCGGGTCGAGTTTTTCGGTGACACGGTGGATGCCGTTACCGTGGTAGATCCCTTGCGTGGTGTGGTGATCAGCGATCTTCAGGAATACACCGTCTTTCCGGGCAGTCATTTTGTCACCAGTCAGGACAATCTGCAGCGGGCAATGGGCACCATTAAGGAAGAGCTCCGGCAACGCCTGGAAGAGCTGCATACGGAGAACCGCCTGGTTGAGGCCCAACGACTGGAACAACGGACAATGTTTGACCTGGAGATGATTTCCGAGCTTGGTTATTGCAACGGTATTGAAAACTACAGTCGCCACCTCACCGGCAAAAAGCCTGGGGTCGCGCCGCCAAACCTTCTTGATTATTTCCCCGATGATTACCTGATGTTCATCGATGAATCACATATCGCGGTGTCTCAGGTGGGTGGGATGTATAACGGTGACCGCTCCAGGAAGAAAACCCTGGTTGAGTATGGGTTTCGCCTGCCATCGGCCCTTGATAACCGGCCCCTGCGGTTTGACGAGTTTGAGCAGCGCCTTCACCAGGTTATTTATGTGTCGGCGACCCCAGGAAAGTATGAGCTGGAACAAACCGATGGCCGGGTCGTTGAACAGTTGATCCGCCCCACCGGTCTGCTCGACCCGAAAATAGAGGTACGGCCGGCAACTACCCAGGTGGATGATCTGCTGGAAGAAATCCGTCGCTGCAGTGAGCGTGGCGAAGCGGTCCTGGTCACCACCTTGACCAAGCGGATGGCCGAGGACCTGACCGAGTATTATGAGAATGTCGGGGTACGGGTTCGGTATCTACACTCGGATATCAAAACCCTGGAGCGGGTGGAGTTGATCCGTGATTTGCGTAAGGGTGAGTACAACGTCTTAATCGGTATTAACCTGCTCCGGGAAGGATTGGATATCCCTGAGGTGGCTCTGGTTGCAATCCTGGATGCAGACAAAGAAGGGTTCCTCCGCTCGGAACGTTCCCTGGTGCAGACCTGCGGTCGGGCGGCAAGAAATGCTGACGGCATGGTCATTCTCTACGCCGATACCATCACCAAGTCCATGCAGTACACCATTGATGAAACGAAACGACGACGTATCATCCAGGATCAACATAATCAGGAACACGGTGTTGTCCCGATGACCATAAAGTCGGAGGTCAAAGACTCCATAGCCCAGCACCTGAAGGCATCGGGCTGGGAAGGGACAAGATATGGGGAGGCTGTGGCCGATGACGGTGTTTTGCAGACCGCCGAAGCGGATGTTGTTTATGAGAGTGTCGACGATCTACGGGTTGAGATTAAACAGCTGGAAAAAATGATGCAGGCCGCAGCGGAAAAATTGGCCTTTGAAGAGGCTGCAGCCTATCGGGACAGGATGAATGAGTTGAAGATGCTGGAGTTGGAGGTTGGCTGATCTTATATATAAAGCCTCTCTGGCTATTGTACCCAGGTTGTATGTCGGCCTTTCCATGCTCTGGTTTTCCAGCTGCCGTCTCCATGTTGAAGGTAATGCACATCTGCAGGACGTTGTCAAGCAGGGTGGGGGGGTTGCCACCTTTTGGCATTATTCTATTTTATACATGTTTTACCATCTCCGTTCTTTTCCGGCGGCGATCATGGTCAGCGCTTCCAAAGATGGTGAATATATTGCCCGACTTGCCCAGTTGCTCGGGCATACACCGGTTCGCGGTTCTGCCCATCGGCAGGGGGTACGGGCCCTTAAGCATCTTATGCGCGAGGTGGAGGCTGGAAGAAATGCCGGTATTGTCGCCGACGGTTCTCAGGGGCCGGCACGCAAGCTGCAAGCCGGGTCGATACTGCTTGCCTCGAAATCCGGTCGCCCCATTCTGCCCATGGTCTGGGCGGCAAGTCGCTATATAACTTTTAATTCCTGGGATAAAACGGTCGTTCCGTTACCGTTTAGTCGAATTCACTTTCAGTACGGAGAGCCCTTGTTTGTGCCCGCCGGAATCAAGGGTGAGGAGCTGGAAAAATATCGACTGGAATTGGAAGGCAGGCTCAATGGTATTTATGAGAGAGCCTGGAAGTCTGTTGATAGTGGGCCGCATGATCAAAAAAAAGCGGACTCCAACGGATGATCGTGTGCACCACTTTATGGTGTTGAACTCTAATTACATTTGAAAAGGCTATCTGTGTGAATCAGCAAATCATTCAAGAAAACTCCTCCACTGCGCAGGTTGTTCCCAGCCTGGTCGTTGCCGGCCTCAGCGGAGGATCTGGAAAATCCGTTGCAACCGTGGCCCTTATCGCTGCTCTCAGGGGGCAGGGCGCTGTTGTTGTACCTTTTAAAAAGGGGCCGGATTATATTGACGCGGGCTGGATGACAACCGCTGCAGAGCATCCCTGCTATAACCTTGACCCATACCTGATGCCTGCAGAGACCATTGCCCATTCGTTCCGTTCCCATATTGCAGGAGCCGACTACGCGATTGTCGAGGGCAACCGAGGTCTCTTTGACGGAGTGAACGTCGACGGCGGCTTTTCCACAGCCGAACTTGCCCTGCAGCTTGATCTGCCGGTCATCCTGGTAGTGAACTGTTCTAAAACAACCCGAACGGTTGCAGCCATGGTCCTCGGCTGCAGGGGCCTTGAGCCCCGGTTACGAATTGCCGGGGTCATTCTCAATCAGATCGCCACCCTCCGCCATGAAACCATTGTTCGACAGGCGGTGGAAAAATACACTGGGATTCCGGTGGTGGGTATTGTTCCACGCCTGAAAAATGATATCTTCCCCATGCGTCATTTAGGAGTTACGCCGCATCAGGAATCCGGGAGTGCTGATACGACGATTACAGAGCTTGCAGATATCGCCAAGCAACATTTTGATTTACAGCAGATTAAGCATATGATGCAACCGATGACCGCGTTACCGGTTAGTCATCCAAAAGAAACCGTGCGACTGGATAGACCCGTTACCATTGGTATCCTTCGTGATATGGCCTTTCAATTTTATTATGAAGAGAATCTTGAAGCTTTGCAGAAAAAAGGCGCCGAGTTGGTCATGATCGATGCCCTGCAGGCGGAAGAATTACCCGATAGCCTTGATGCTCTTTATATCGGCGGCGGCTTCCCGGAGACCAGTGCCCGGCAACTGGCGGCAAATACATCTTTTCGTCACTCCGTGTACAAGGCCGCTGTAGACGGTCTACCCATCTATGCTGAATGTGGCGGTCTGATTTTTCTCGGACGTTCTATCATTCTCGAAGGCGAGGAATTTCCTCTGGCCGGAGTCTTTCCTGTGTCGTTTGGAATTGCAAAGAAGCCCCAGGCCCATGGATATTCGATTTTCACCGTAGAACAAGAGAACCCGTTTTATCCTGTGGGCAGCCAGGTCAAAGGCCATGAATTCAGGTATTCAACCATTAATAGCTGGGAAGGACAACCTAAAGACTTGGCCTTGAAAATTGAACGTGGGACAGGTTTCCAAGAGCAGCGTGACGGGCTGAGGAAAAACAATGTGCTCGCGCTCTATACCCATGTGCTTGCTCTTGGCACCCCGGAATGGGCAGAGGGCATAATCAATGCGGCCCAAAGCTATACCAAGTCTAAAGAAAAAATACGAACACCTTGACATCTGATTCGTATAATCCTCTGCAAACCCTGCAGCAGGAAACCCATGCGGGCAAGCGATCTCACAACCGCCGGGCGGACGACATGGTCGGGCAACGCCGCCCGCGCCTCTGCCGTGCGCAACGGAGAGTCCGGAATCGCGGCGAGGAAACGCAGCTCGGGCGCAACTTGATGAGGTCAATACTATTTATGAGCAGTTGAGCCAAAATACAATTAAACTGCTTTACGTGGCCCCGGAACGTTTTGCCAACGAACGCTTTGTCGCTCTGGTTTCACGGCTCAACATTTCTTTAATGGTCATTGACGAAGCCCATTGCATCTCCGAGTGGGGCCATAATTTTCGACCCGACTACCTTAAACTGGCGGCACTTACCAAAGCGTTGGCTGTTCCATCCATTCTGGCCCTGACCGCTACAGCAACGCCAAAGGTCTCTACAGATATCTGTCGAAATTTTTCCATTGCCGAAGCGGATTTTATCCAGACCGGCTTTTATCGTCCCAATCTCACGCTGCTGTTTACCCCGACCAAAGATCGGGACCAGGTTCTACAGCAACAGATACGTGCCGGTGAACCGGGGCCTGCCATCGTTTATGTCACCCTGCAGCAGACCGCAGTGCAGGTGGCAACCATGCTTGACGAGGCTGGTTATCCGGCCCGGGCTTACCATGCCGGGTTAAAGGATGAGCTGCGCCGGGAAGTGCAGGATTGGTTCATGGACTCGGAGTCGGCAATCGTCGTGGCGACCATTGCCTTTGGCATGGGTATTGATAAAAGCAATATACGTTATGTCTACCATTATAATTTGCCCAAGAGCCTGGAAAATTATGCCCAGGAGATTGGCCGGGCAGGGCGGGACGGTCAACCGTCAACATGTATACTGCTTGGTAACGCCGATGACCTTGTGACTCTGGAAAATTTTGTTTATGGCGACACCCCTGAAGAAAACAGCATTGATGATTTTGTCGATTTTATCCTTGAGCAGAACGAATATTTTTCCTGTGCTGTATATGAGTTAAGCAATCGTTTTGATATTCGCCCCCTGGTGGTTAAAACTCTGTTGACCTATCTGGAGCTTGAAGGCGTGATCAAATCCACTGGTCCTTTTTACGCCGCTTACAAGTTTAAGGCACTGAAAACATCTGCGGAAATTCTGGCCCGGTTTGATGCAGAGCGGCAGCACTTTCTGCGTAGCCTCTTTTCCTGTGCCATCAAGAAGAAAGTCTGGTTCACTCTTGATCTTGAAGACGCTGAAGCGAAAACCGGCAGTCCCAGAAAACGAATTGTGACTGCCCTGGATTTCCTCGAGCAATCCGGTGATCTGATGCTTGAGGTGACCGGCGCCCGACTTGGTTTTCGTCGTCTGCAAAATGACCAGGTGGATGTTGACAATCTGAAGGTAAAGCTTGGCCAACGGTTTCGACTGCGTGAACAGAGCGATCTCAACCGCTTGCAGCTGGTCCTTGACTTGGTCAACACTACGGATTGCAAAACCGGTTTCCTGCTCGGCTATTTTGGTGAGAAAATGGAAAGGGGTTGTGACCATTGCCAGACCTGCCTGCATGAAACAAGTGTTTCGATATCAATGGAAAATCAAAAAAAGTTGGAGTTGGACGACCACCTGATTGAGCAGGTGAGGCAACTGCGATCGGACCATCCGCAGGCGCTGACATCGGTACGACAGGTGAGCCGGTTTCTCTGCGGTCTCTCTTCGCCCAGGCTGATCAGGCAAAAGCTGACACGACATGCATTGTTTGGCCGGGCAGAGGGTTCTTCTTTTGTCCAGGTCATGGAATGGGTCACTGCAAATGCGTGATCTACCCCGTTTAGAGAAGGTGTTGGCTGAACTTGCCGATCCTGAAAGAGCAGCCCATTCAAGCCGTTTTTTCAAAACAGGTAAGGGGCAGTACGGTGAGGGTGATCAATTTCTTGGTATCAGGGTTCCGCAGCTGCGAGCTTTGATCAAGCAGTACCCCGATCTCCCCATACAAGACATTCTTGAACTTATCTGTTCACCCTTTCATGAAAAACGACTGCTGGCAGCCTTGATGTTAGTCTACCGTTTCCAGCGATCTGACTGGAAAGGGCAGGAAGAGATTTACCGATTATACCTTGATCATCTTGGCACCCACATCAATAACTGGGACATTATCGATACGACCTGCCCACATATTATGGGTGCCTGGCTCTATGGTCGGGATCGCTCCGTACTCTACATCTTCGTCGATTCAAAAAACCTCTGGCATCGCCGTGTAGCCATTCTGACCTGTTTTTATTTCATTCGCCGGGATGATTTCATTGACGCCCTGCAAATTGCCGAGATTCTGCTTGACGATAAAGAGGACCTTCTGCATAAGGCGACGGGTTGGATGCTGCGGGAA
>CALZIH010000039.1 GCA_945787305.1 uncultured Desulfobulbaceae bacterium
CTCAAGAAAAACCTGGAAGAAGAATGGCAACAGCTGAATAACGACTTTGGATTTATCGCCGCATGTAATGAAGGCGGAGAATACATGGCTCCTGAAGATCTTGATCGGCTGAAACAGTTGGCGGAGCTGACCTGGCAGCGAACCCTCGATGACCGCATCGGTGTTTCCTGGGAAGAAAAACAACGAAAAGACAAAACTCCGGCACCGTCGCTTCCCGTTACTGAACCCCTGCTTGGCGACAAACCGGAGCATTGTCTTGCCCGCAAGGCAAGTGAACGTATGGATGAGGACAATCCCTGGGAATTTAAACTTGATGTTCCCGAACACCTCTACAACCGGGGAGAACTGTATAACCTGCAAACTGTCCGAGGTACGCTGACAGCGGAAGAGCGGTTTAAAATCAATGACCATATCGTCCAGACCATTATCATGCTGGAGCGCCTGCCCTTCCCCAAGCATCTGCGCAGGATTCCTGCAATCGCCGGCGGCCATCATGAGACCATGATCGGAACGGGTTACCCTAAAAAGCTCACCGGTGAGCAAATGTCAACGACTGCCCGCATGATGGTCATTGCCGATATCTTTGAAGCATTGACCGCTTCCGACCGCCCATATAAAAAGGCGAAAACACTGAGTGAATCCATTGGCATATTGGACTTTATGTGCAAGGATAAGCACATTGACCCGGAGCTGTTCAAGTTGTTTCTGACCAGCGGTGTTTACCTCCAATATGCCGAGCAGTACCTTGGCCCGGACCAGATTGACCAAGTTGATATCGATCAATATCTTACAGAGGGAGCGAGAAGAGACGCTGTATCCTGACAGGCCTATTCAGCCATGGTGAATGAACGGTATTCATCAATACCTAGCCGCCAACTTGAACAACGTAGGCAGTAAGCGTGCCGATCATGAGCCACTGCTTTGACCGACACGCTTTTCCGTTTCTATAGGGAAATTTTTCCGTGCAGCAGGCGCTACACTCTTGGTAAATCTTATTCAGTCTCCTTTCTGCATTTTGAGTACCCTGCAGATTAAGTGAAAAGGATCTTTTCAAGGTGCCTGAACCGTTTTACTCCGTTGCCTCTTTAGCCTTGCGGGCCGCTTCCTCTGTTGCCTCTGCAGCGTCATGGGCCATTCCTTTTGCTGCGGTTCCCGCATCGTGATAGGCGTCCTTGGCCGACGCGGTCATTTCATGAGCCGCCTCTTTTGATGCCTCTACGGCCTCTTGCGCAGACTCTTTTGCCTTCTCTACCGTTGTTTCCGCTTCCTCTCGACTGCAACCTACCATCATCACCAACATTAACCCGACAACTGCAACTAACATTTTTTTCATCATTTGCTATTCCTCCTCCTGGGTTGTTATAAGGCTACCTTGTAAAATTGTATTTTCGCCCGATCTTGGCGTTATGCTCAAAAGTTTCTCCTCGGTATATCAGAAATATGCCTGTGGTAAAATTATTCGCATGCCTTAACCTCGAACGAAAATCCTAATTTTTCATGGCACCCATTATCCGACAGCCTTAGCCAACGAATATGTCAATACAAAATAACACATAACAAATCATGACAGCTTTGCCTATACCCAAATGATGCTAAGGCGTTAAAGGCCAAAAGGTCGGCATGACCAGCATGAGCACCACAAATACAACCAGCGTCATCAACCCTCCAACTTTCAAATAATCCGTAAATCGATATCCACCAGGCCCCATAACCAGAATGTTAGCCGGATGAGAAACCGGAGTCATAAAACTGGCGGAGGCTGCCATGGCAATGGCCATCATCAGACCATGGGGAGACAAACCCATATCGGAGGACGTATTGAGTGCAATCGGCGCCATCAGAACCACCAAAGCGGCAGTCGGAACAAAGCACGTAGCCATAAAGGTCAACCCCACCAGGCCCAGCATGATGGCATTGGGACCGAAAGGGCCAACGGTGGTAACAACACCCTCAGCAATCAGCTTTGCGGCACCGGTATTATCCAGTGCCGTTCCCAGAGGTAACATACCGGCAATCAAAAACACGGCCTTCCACTCAATTTGACGATATGCTTCTTCCATGGTCAGGCAACCGGTCAACACCATCATGGCAGCACCCACCACCGCCGCTATATAGATCGGCACCCAACCGATAATAACTGGCAGCAACATGACCGCCAAGAGAACGAGAGCGATCTTCATCTTATCACGGCGTACTTCTTCCTGGGCCGTTTCCGTCAAGACAATAAAATCGGGCTCCTGACCAAGCAATTTCAATTTATGGCGATCTCCCAACAACAAGAGTGCGTCACCGAAACGCAGCTCTATGTCCCGCAGGTCGGACCGATATGCCCGACCTCTACGCCACAAGGCAAGTACACTCAGACCAAACTTTTCCCGAAAATTAATCTGGCGCAGAGTTTTTCCCTCCAATGTTGCCTGCGGCGAGAGAATAGCCTCTACTAAACCTACGCTTTCGGAAACAAGCGTCTGCACATTCGGATGTGAACGACGCGCAATCTCCAGCTCTTCAAGCCCCTGCAGAATTTCTAAATCCTGTGAACGCCCTTCAACCACTAAACGATCTCCCTGTTGTAGGACCTCATCGGGTTCCGGCATGACAATGGGGGTGTTGTCCCTAAAGATAGCAAGCACCCTGCCGCCGAGCACATCCCCTAGTCGGCTTTCTATTAACGTTTGTCCTGCAAGAGGAGAATCCGCAGGGACCTGCATGATCATCAGGCGCTCATCCAGATGATAGATATTTACCAGGTCGCCACGACTGAGATAGCGAAAACCGTCCAAATCCTCAACACTTTGCAACTCGTGCAGACGGTAACCAGGACCGGCAACCAGGAGCAGATCCCCACCCTGAAGCGGTTCATCCGTAAGACCGATGCGCTTAACATTATCTCCTCGTAAAACGGCAAGCACGTTTACACCAAAACGGCCTCTAAAGCCAATGGAATTAAGTGTACTGCCGATAAACGGAGAACTCTCCGGCACTGCAACTTCGCCAACTTTGATCTCTCCCGAGTACGGTACTGCTAGGTCGACGCCCTCCTCCTCGACAGCCAGACCATGCCAAACCTGCAGTTTCTCGATAGAGTCGACTCGGCCCTCTACCATCAGATTATCGCCAGCCTGTAACGTATCTGCAGGCCCGGGGGCAAGTAACGTTTGTTGCCCTCGGGTAATAGCAACGACATTCCATCCGAGGATGGTACTCATCCGAATCTGGGCAAGCGACTTCCCCAGAAGAATGGAATCTCTGGGCACACGAACATGAAACATACGCTCCTCAAGTTCGTACTGCGCCTGCCAATCGTTTTGTCTACCTGCTGCTGTCCCGTCCGCGACATCATGCTTGGGCAGAAGGTGGCGACCAATAAGGGCCATAAAGGCGACACCTGTACCCATGATTATCAACCCCACCGGGGTAAAATCAAAAAAAGTAAACGACTTGAGGCCAGCTTCACGCAGGGCATCGCTGACAAGGATATTCGGCGGTGTACCGATTTGAGTGGTCAGCCCGCCGAGTAGAGCGCCGTAGGCCAAGGGCATCAACAGCCTGGAGGGTGAGCGGCCGGTATCACGAGCAATATCCATAACCACTGGCAGCATCAGGGCTGCAACGGCGACATTATTCATAATGGCCGACAACACTCCAGCAGTAATCATGATAACAATGATCATTGAAATCTCGCCGGTTCCGGCCAGCCGCAAAACAAAGCTGCCGATAACATTGGCAACTCCTGTACGAGTTAGGCCGCCACTAACAATAAATACAGCCCAGACGGTCACCACAGCCGGGTTACTGAAACCGGAAAGGGCTTCGACCGGCGAAACCAGGCCGGTTAAGGCGACACCCCCCAAAGAGAGCAGGGCAGTGACCTCCATGGGAATCCACTCGGTGACCAGAAAAAAGACGGCTGTGATCAACAGCACTAAAACAACTGCAATTTCAAGGGTCAAAATATTAATCCTTCAATTGTATTTTTCACGCCAAGCCTGATGGGGTTTGGCCTCGGTAATGATTCACTTGATATCTCCCAAAAAATCTAAATCAAAAACTCTATTTCACCATGTATACTGATGAACTCTCAAAAAGTCTAAAACGCCGTTTGCACTGTACGGTAATACAATGAGTTATAGCCGTTACGCCATCGGTGGCGAGGCTTTTTACGACACCGGCAATATGCAATATAATCAAAAAATGGATAAATTCATGCAGATTGATGAGAGCAGGAGAAGATCCTAATTTTTCAAGGCACCCAATAGTTAATCTGCCTCCCGGGTTGGCGAAAAAATTCAGTCTCCTATACTTCGAAGGCCGCCCAGGCTTTTCTACTTTCAAACTCAGCTGTGATGGTAATCACAAAAATAATTTTACCACACCATGATACTTACTGCACAAGCGGTTAAGAGGGATTTCAAAGCTATTTTCTCTTCAATGTTTCTTCATCAAATCCTACGGCATGGCATTCCCGTATACGGTTTTTCGCTGTCCTTCACCGTGAGGCCTTCACCTGTTTCCATATCGTATATATATGATTTTAGTAAGCATATCAGAATCAAACATATACACGTCGCTCCTGCTGCAGACAGGATGGAAACCAAAGAACCTCTTTATCATCATGAACCGGGAAAGATAGCAATTTGCGATCAGACAGGGTTTGTTCTGATTTTCGTTTCCTCCTGAAAATTCACCTATTTCGAAAAATAGGTATTTCTACCTATATTCAAAAGAGTAAAACTTTGATTAAATAACAAATGATAGATTTGTTGAATGACGAATGAGTTTCCAAAAGTCCATATATTTTTTCCTGTCCTTACGTTTGCTTGTCTCTGAAATGATCAGGACATGAAAAAGTCCATTGACAGAAGCCATTGATTCACAAGTATAAAAATAATTTTGGGCCATGGTCTGCTTGAGCTGGTATCTATCGTTTTTCTCTCTATATTGAGAGGGTTCGAGAATTGGATTGGAAATCTCAAAACCAAGTTCGGGTGTCCCAAAAGGGTTGTCACGAAAAACCTGAAATTGCCGTAGGCATAATGCTTTCAAACTGCTCAACAGATTATTGCGGGCTTGTGAGATACGGGCTAGTCTCCAAACTGTTATGGCATTAGTCTCTGAAACGTCATTGTGAAACAAAACCAGAATGCGTATGACATCTGAATGGAAATCAATAAAACCAAGTTGACAAACAATGAATTTACCGGAATTACAAAGAGAATTTAATGTAAGAGCCGAAATACTTATTATTGATGACAGCGCTGTCCAAATTGAACATCTATGTCATTCATTCCCCAGCAAAGAGTTCAATATTACATGTTGTGCCAATGGCAATGAGGCGCTTGATTTTCTACAGTATTCTTCACCAGATCTGGTTCTCTGCGACATCATCATGCCGGGCCTGGACGGCTATGAAATCTGCAGGTATTTTCAGGCTTACGACCGGCTAAAGGACATTCCCATCATCATGGTGACGGAACTCTCCCATTTTGACAGGCTGGAGCAGGCCTTTGCCGCAGGGGCGATGGATTATATCGTCAAGCCGGTACAGCGTGTTGAACTGCTGGCCCGGGTCGGTTCACTGCTGCGCCTCAAGAGAGAGACAGATAAACGTAAGCGCCGCGAAGCCGAATTGCTCAGTCTTACCAACGAACTCCTGGAGAAAAACCAGATACTGGAACGTCTTTCATACATTGATGGGCTGACGAGCATTGCGAACCGTCGATATTTTGATGAACGCTTTGAGAAAGATTGGAAAAATGCAGTCCGCGACAACAGCTTTTTGTCGTTGATATTTATTGACCTCGACTATTTCAAAACCTTCAACGATAAATATGGGCATCAGGTCGGTGATGAATGCCTGAAAAAAGTTGCGGTAGCAGTGAAAAACACCCTGAAAAGGCCATACGATTTTTTTGCCCGTTATGGTGGTGAAGAATTCGTTGCTATCTTGTCCGGCACCGATATTGCCGGGGCGGTCACCGTAGCAGAACATATGCGCCAGGCAGTTCTCGATTTGAATATTCCACATGACGGCTCAACAATAGACAATCATGTGACAATCAGCATAGGCATTGCCACGATGCAGCCCAAGCAAACCAATGAATCCGCTGAATTAATTGTCGAAGCAGATAGGGCGCTCTACGATGCGAAAGAGGGGGGGCGTAATCAAATACGATGGAAACCTCAGAACTGACCAAACCGTTGAGGTCACTGTAAGGCAACCGGTTTAAACCATATGAACTTCACAATAAGACCAACAGGGGTGGTTGCGGTAGGTTGAAAAAACTGGCTACCAAATAAATAAAAAAGGGATTAAGTCAAAAAGACCTAATCCCTTATTATTTTTGGCGCGCCAGGGAGGATTCGAACCCCCGACCTACGGATTCGTAGTCCGGCACTCTATCCAGCTGAGCTACTGGCGCATATAACGGCTGCGAACATAGCGTATCTCTTGTCGAAGCGCAAGAGATTTTCTTCTCTGTGACCAAACCCTCCGTTCTTATTTGGCCTGGACCTGAAGAAATTCGATCTGATTTTCACCGGGTTTCATTTGCGGTTGCGCAACAATATCTATAACCGCCTGATGCTTGCCTTCCAGCTCACTGAGTTCTTTGCGTTTTTTATTGAGAAGATAGTTGGCCACTTCCAGCGGCAACCTGCACATCACCCGCTGCACTTTTTTTCGCAGAATCCCGGTCTGTATGCGACGCAGATAATACAGAGCCTGGGTTTCAACTGATCGCACAACCCCGCGCCCCTGGCAATGTTCACAGGTAAGATAACTCCCTTTTTCAATGGGTGCGCCCATTTTTTGTCGGGAAATCTGCATAAGGCCGAACCTTGATATTCTACTCATATCAACTTTGGCCTTATCTCGTTTCATGCTGAGCTTAACCTGTTTTTCCACCTCGCGGATATGCTTTTTATTACGCATATCTATAAAATCGACAACAACAAGGCCACCAAGATCGCGAAGCCGGAGCTGCCGGGCAAGCTCAACTGCGGCCTCCATATTCGCCTGAAATATGGTCTCTTCAAAGTCTCCGTTTTTCGAGGTTCGACCAGAGTTGACATCGATGGCGACCAGGGCTTCTGTAGGGTCAATAACAATGGACCCCCCAGAAGGCAGAGGAACCTGTGGCTTATAAATCGATTCAATCTGCTCTTCAATATTATTCTGGTTAAAAATGGGCTTTGCACCCCTGTGCAGCTTAACCTTTACCTGTCGCTGCTTAGCCGGTAACAGTTCTATGAACTGCTTTACCTGCTCCATCGACTCTGCAGTATCGACGATAATCTCGTCGATATCCTTTACAAAATGATCACGCAGAAAACGCACTACCGTCTCCTGTTCTTCATAGACAAGGGCAGGGACATCCATCGTCTGTCCACGCTTTTTGATCTCATCCCAAAGTCGGAGCAGATAGCGTAAATCTTTCTGCAGTGCTGCCTTGGTGATTTCCGCACTGGCCGTTCTGATGATATATCCAATCCCTTCCGGGATGGTAAAACTGCTCATAATTTCGCGTAAGGTAGAGCGACGTTCCTCACCGACAATCTTTCTCGATATTCCCGCACTGTCACTGCCCGGCATCAGGACCAGACAATGTCCAGGCAACGAAAGATAGGTTGTCATATTGGCTCCTTTATTGCCGGTCACCTCTTTGACAACCTGCACCAAGACTTCTTGTCCTTTTTTGACCACATCCTCGATCTTCAGCTTTTTCCATTGATGCTGGCTGATTAACTTTCGATCACGCTCGTTGACATCTTCTCGAAAATACTCAGGATGTATCTCGTTGAAAGGGAGGAAACCATTACGCCCGGTCCCGATCTCTACAAATGCGGCCTGTAAATTTGCCTCTACAGCAACTATCCGCCCCTTGTAAATATTATTCTTGGTTCGCTCTCGAACCACCGTGGTCACATGAAAGGACTCCAGGCGACCTCCTTCAACCTGAGCTATACGGCATTCCTCAGGCTCTTCCGCATTAATCAGCAGCTTAACAACTCCCTTCTTTTCTAGGGATTTCTGCGGTACGCTCTGGCTTTCTTTCTTCTGAGGACCGGTAGCTGGAGAACGAGGCTGCTTCTTTTTTTGATCGCTTCTCCCACCTGACCGAGCTGATTTTACGGGCTTCTTTTTCCGGGCCGGCTCTTCGGCCCCAACAGTTTCACTCGCGACAGCTGGAGGTTCTACAACCGCCGTCTCTTTCTTTTGTTTCTTTTCAACTTCATCAGAGCCTTGAACAGCCTCTTTTTTGGTGGGACCAGCTGTCTTTTTCTTTTCTTTTTTTCCCAGCAAATTGGACACGCCTTTCCACCAGGCACCGGTTGTGGCCTTTGTAACTTTTTGTTTTTTTTCCTTTTCAGGGGTTTCTGTCTTTTCTTTTTCAGTCATGCAAAATCCTAAGTGTAATTTTTCGATTCAGCACACATTGCATCTTGAACATTTCGATCAGTATGACTCAAGGTAAACGTTTTCATTGAAAACATACTTTCGTTACGGTCAACAACAACTTTGGAATCAAGAGGATTCGACAAAAATGCCGTTGACCATCTGGCAACATTTTCTATTCTTCATGAAAGACATAATACAGCCTGTCTTCATGGGAACGAGTGTGTATTCTGCCTGACCGAACAAGTGGTGCAAGGTACTGCTCAACTTTTTCCGGATCTCCACAATGGAAGATCTTATTAATGTCGGCAGCCGTACATGGCCGCCGCTTCAACATTTGAATTATCTCATCCAGAACTTCCGTTTGCTCCTGTCCTTTGCCCCCTGAAGCCCCCGTATCATTCGTCGGCGCTCCCTGAGCCAGTAAATCAACGGGACAATCAGGGTTTCGCTTACGCAACAATGTTGCTATCTCCTGCAACCGATACTCAAGGACAGGCTGCGCATAGGCTAATAAAGGTGGCCGGGCCACGGTGTTCAGTTGAATCCTATCAACCCGAAGACGATCAAGGACATCCTGCAGGGCTTCGACATCAGCAGCAGAATCATTGATTCCTTGAGCAAACAGTATCTCCAGCCAGAGCTTCCCCTTATATTCATGTGAAAACTCCACCAGTCCATCGATTACCTTTGACAAATCAATGCATGAGGCCGGCCGGTCAAGCTTCCTGAAGCTCTCTTCGCGGGCGGAATCAAGCGAAGGTATAACAACGTCGGCAAGAGCTAATTCCTGCCTGACCTGCTTATCGGTCAAGGTTGTGCCGTTTGTCAGCACCGCGACAGGTTTTCCCGTTTTGGCCTTAAGGTGGGCAAGAATTTCCCCAAAGCCCGAATGCAGGGTAGGCTCACCACTTGCCGTCACTGTGACAACATCAATTTCGGTCAACCTGTCGGCATCAGAAAAGTAGCGGTCAATCTCAGCTATAATATCCGCTGTCGGAACGTATTCACTTCGCTCACAGGTCAAACGGGTAGTGGCAGCCACCTCGCAGTAGATGCAATTCAGATTACATATTTTCTCGGAAAGAAGATCGATACCGAGTGAACGGCCGAGCCGCCTGGAATTAACCGGGCCAAAGATGTGATTCATAAAGGTGAGCTGCCCACGATTTATCGCCCTCTGCACAAGGCCAAAATACGTGGTGTTTTGACAACAAACGGAAGTGTACTAGTTAACGATTTTTATTATATATCTAAAGATAATCCAATTTCAGTAACCATGCAAGTCTATTCTCTTCCTTTTTTCTTGACACAACCTACCGGTACGCGTACATTTCTAGCGATTAGGCTTAGACTTTGACCGGCACCAACTGTCCCACCCCCTCGAACGCAAATACGTGTCCGGTACTTCACGTTAAATCTTCTACAGGAGCAGGTCGAGGTGCGACATAACATCCAATCCACTCCACTTGTCACTGTTTTCCTTCTCTTTTTAGCAAATTGCCTCACACACCCTGTACCGGGTTACACCAGTTCCATTCAGGCAGAGGAGTGGCAGATAACAGCAGACAAAATCACCCATTACGAGAACCCAGCCAGTGTTATCGCCGAGGGCAATGTTCTGCTTGAAAAGATGGAAACTGTTACCCGGCAAGAACAAATTGCAAAGGACACGGACTGGGCATCTCTACTTGACGAAGAAATACCCGGGAAAGTTGCCACCCAGAGCAAAGAACCGGTCATCGTTACCGAACAAAAATCCTTGACGACCATCAAGGCAGACTGGATTGCCTATGACGTTGATCTCGGCAAGATTAAAGCCAGAGGCAACCTGCTGGTGGATATTGGGCCGGATCAACTGTCGGCTGATCAGGGTACGGTTGACCTGAACCAGGAAACCGGCACCTTTCAAAATGCCACGATCCTAAGGCAATACAAGGATATGCATCTTGAAGGCCGGATTATCGAAAAAACCGGCGACATGACCTACCATATAGAGGACGGCTGGGTTATCACGTGTAAGGTTAAGGAAGGGGAAACACCGCCCTGGAGCTTTGCCGCCGCCGACGCAAAAATCACTGATAACGGCTATGCCTTTTTAAAACATGCAACCTTTCGCATTAAAGGTGTACCGGTATTGTATACCCCTGTAATGTTCCTGCCCGCTAAACGCACGAGACAAACAGGATTCCTCTTCCCGTCAGCTGGATATTCGGACCGCGATGGCTTTGACCTGACCACCCCGTTTTTTATCAACCTTTCCCCCAGCAGTGATATCACGCTGTACCCTCAATATCTCTCGGAAAGAGGATTTATGGGCGGGGCGGAATTTCGCTACACTGCCAGTCCGGAAGCCATGGGATTTTTCATGGCCAACTACCTCGACGACAACCTGAGCGACCCGAATGACCCCGACAATGACGATTATTATGCCGATGGTGACTACACGCACACCAATAATGATCGATACTGGTTTCGTGGCAAAGCCGACCAGGATTTCGGACAGTGGACCTCACGGCTTGACCTGGACGTTGTCTCGGATCTTGACTACCTGACTGAATTTAACGGTGGCCTGACTGGATTTATTGAAACCCAGAACAGGTTTCTTGAGACCTTTGGCCGTGGCTTTCAAAACAAAACAGCGCTAGGTCGAGACAACAGCCTGAAGCTACTTCGTTCATGGGCCAACGGACAAGCTCTGCAGGTCAACTTCCTCGGCATTGATGATCTGCGAGAGGTCAAGGATGAAGACGATCCGCTGTGGAACCTGCCGGTGATCAACTATACCGGTCTGCTGCCCATCTACGAAACGGGTATGGATTTTTCCTGGACAGCCAACTATACCAACTTCTGGCGGGAGAATGGCGTTCGGGCACAACGACTTGACCTGCCCGTTAAGCTGAGCGCCGGTATACCCCTGACACCCTATCTTGAAACCACCGTCGAGGCCGGAGTCCGTAATACAAGTTATTTCATTGATGATAATGGCGATATAGAATGGCAAGATTCCGACACGGAAAACCGTTTCCTGGTCGATCTCGGCGGCAAGGTCGGCACAACCATGATCCGTGACTTCGGAGTTAACCTGGGGGAGATCTATAGTTGGAACCATACGTTCAGACCGTATGTTGAATACCGTTATGTTTCCGATGTCAATCAGGATGATCTCCCGGAGTTCGATACCATTGACCGGGTAGGCGAACAAAATGTTACCTATTATGGTCTGGACAATTTCTTTTCTCTGTTCGGCAGAAATAAAGGATCAGAATACGAACGTGAATACGGCTACATAAAGCTACGGCAAGGTTATGATTTCCGTACTGAAGAGAGTGACACCCCTCTTACACCGGTTGAGGTGAAAGCCGCTTACTACCCTCTACGGGATTTTCGAATTGTGTACCGTTCAGACGTAAGCGTCTACGGTGAAGGCGTTCTCAAAAACGTGCTTGAGGCCGACTACAGAAGCAGCCGTGGCGACGTGTTCTCCTTAGACTACTTTTCCAGTAAGGATATAATCGACCTCGACCAATGTGAAGACAATGAATGCTTAGATAATGATACGGAATCTATAAAAGCCGGCCTAAGGGTTTCCTTGTTGCATTACCTCTTGGCTGCCTACGATATTGAACGGTCGCTTGAAGACAGTAAGACTGTACAAGAGAACTTCAGTTTGGTTTATCAGGCCGCCTGCTGGTCAGTCGAACTTGCTTCTAACTACACACCAGGTGACCGTAAATATATGCTTACGTTTCGCCTGGCCAATATCGGCAACCCGTTTGGGGTAGACCTGCCAGGGTTCTAGAAAAGGCATAACATCCATGGCGATTTTAGACATTTTCAACGGTGATGCTGATGGCATCTGCGCCCTGCACCAGCTTCGCCTCAACGACCCCAGACCCGATGCTCGACTGATCACCGGGGTAAAGCGTGATATAAATCTTCTGAACAGGGTGATCGATGTCTCGGACAGCATTCTAACCGTCCTCGACATCTCCATGGACAAAAATCGTAACGATTTACTTGCCCTACTCGGCCAGGGTAACAGAATTTTCTATGCGGATCATCACTTCAGCGGCGATATACCTCCTTCCCCGGCCCTGGATGCCCATATAGATCCTGCCCCAGAGACCTGCACTTCGCTGATCATAGATCAGCTCCTTGACGGCAAGTACCGAAGCTGGGCCGTGGTAGGCGCCTTTGGCGATAATCTTGACGAGGTTGCCATGGCCGCGGCCCAACCGTTACAGTTGAGTAAGGATGCATTGGCATGCCTGAAGGAAACAGGCATTCTCCTCAACTACAACGGCTACGGAGCAACGTTGGATGACCTCTTTTTCCCTCCGGACAAACTATTCAGTCAAGTACAGCAATTTAAAGATCCGCTGATATTCCATAAAGAATCACCTGTTCTCCGTACCCTTCGCCAAGGGTACAATGCAGATATGGACCTGGCGAACAGCTACGCTCCTATCCATGAAGACGCGGCAGGCCGTGTTTTTCAATTCCCCGGTGAATCGTGGTCGCGCCGGGTTGCCGGGCAAGCC
>CALZIH010000040.1 GCA_945787305.1 uncultured Desulfobulbaceae bacterium
CCCCAGGCCCATGGTGATGGCGTTAATCTTACCACTCTTCTCGATACGCTGGGCAATATGCCGGCTGACCACATGCCCGATTTCATGAGCAAGTACACTGAGCAGCTCATCCTCCGACTTCATGGTCTCGATTAAACCAGTGTAGAAGAACACCAGTCCACCGGGTGCGGCAAAGGCATTAAACTGGTCACTTTGAACCACAAAGAAATTGTAGTTAAAATACTGGGGACCGGCGATAGCAAGCACCTGGTGGCCTAGATCGTTAATATACTGACTGATATCAGGTTCATCAAGCAGCCGAAACTGGGAGCGGACGGAATAGAGGAGCTGCTCGCTGATCATGCGTTCTTCACCGATGGTCATGGCAGCGCCATGTACGGGCAAAAGAAACTGAACCATAATCAGCAACTGGCAGATTCTATTTTTTAGAAAATTAGACATAGCGTATGCATCTTGCTGGACTCGTAGATAGCGAGTGTAACGAGACTTCGAAAAGTCTAAAACGCAGTTTGCATTGTACGGGAATACAATGAAGGCTACCTTGAAATATAACCTTGCCGCTATTGGTGGCGAGGCTTTTTACGATACCGACAATCTTTACCAAAGAGTATTCCCATTTATTGCACTGGATATCTGCATGTATACCTGTTCTTCTCTCCATACACAAGCCCTAGCAAGCCGATGCATGTTCATACGAACGTTCAAGTTTGCCGACAAACATGGAGCAGGGAAAGGTGAGGATAAAATAGAGCAACGCGACAAGCAACCAGACCTCAATGGTCAGATAGGTCGAGGCCATTAACTGGGTCCCCTGATAGGTGAGTTCCTGGATGGATATTACAGACACTATCGATGAATCTTTGATCAGGGAAATAAACTGACCGGCAAGCGGCGGCAGAATCTGACGAAATGCCTGGGGAAGAACGATCGTTTTCATCGTTTGCCCCCTGGTTAAGCCAAGAGCATGTGCAGCCTCCCATTGTCCTTTTTCCACAGACTCAATCCCGGCACGGATTATTTCCGCAATATAAGCGGCCTCAAAAACTGCAAGTGTCACCACAGCAGAAATAAACGGAGACAACGATGAAGGCGGAGCCACAAACACACTCAGCCAGTAAGCGGTGGCAGGTTCGACATTGGTAATGAAGGCATCAACGCCCAACAAAGGGATGATCTGATCGGCTAAAAAAAAATAGACCAGAAAAATGATGACCAGCGGCGGAAGATTGCGCATCAATTCGATGTAGGTACGTCCGATCAACTGCCAAAAAAGACTGCGACTTGTTCTTGCCAGAGCCATGCAAAGCCCAAGCAGCAAAGCCAACAGGCCGGCATATACGCTCAAGCGAATTGTAGTCAGCAGGCCCAGGACAAGATAATTTGCCACAAACCGATCCTGCTGCTCGTCAAAGCGAAAGAGATACGGCCAGATAAGCGACCAGTTCCAGGTGTAATTCAAATGAACGACCACCCGGTAGCCGATATATGCAGCAGCCCCGACAATCAAGGTCAACAGGAGACCATCAAAAATGGTCATTTTGTTACGACTACCGGTCATGGAAAAGACAGTTTATATATTTGAGGATGCCTTGAGACGATGACAAGGTCCCTACATCTCACTTTTCCAGGCAGTGGATTCAAACCAATAGCTGTATCGTTCTGCAATCCAGCCCTTACTTTTGACGATCTCAATCCAGTTATTAAAAAAATTCAAGGTATCCACATCTCCCTTGCGCACGCCAAAACAAATGGGCTCTTTCATGAGCTGCTCAGTGTAGCCGGTAAGTAGTTCCGGCGATTCCGTGGCCATATGGGCCGGCAGGGGTTGTGAGCCCACCATGGCATGAACACGTCCGTTTCGCACCTCCTGGACAGCAGCAGGTTCATCATCAAAGAGCCGCAACTTGGCGGCAGGAAAATTCTTTTTGGCTGCAACTGCGGCTGTGGAGCCAAGACGAGCTGCGATACTAATATCCGGCTTGTTAAAATCAGCTAATGCAAAGCCTGTGCTCAGCTTTTTATTAGCCAACAGGCCCTGACTTGAATAATAATACGGATTGGTAAAGTTGATTTTCATGTTGCGTTTCGGGGTAACGGTCATACCACCGATAATGACATCAAATTTACCGGCAACCAGTGCCGGGATAATCCCTGACCACTTGGTGGGGACAAATTCCACCTTCACGCCCATATCCTCAGCCAGCTGCTTGGCCACATCAATCTCAAAGCCGATCAGCTCTCCCTTTTTATTTTTCATAGCCCAGGGCACAAAAACATCCATCCCCACACGGATTGTCCCCCGTTGGGCAATCTGTTCGATGGCGCTTTCAGCTGCAATTTTTTTTTGAATCTCACCGGCACCACTCAACTGAACAAGAAACAGACTGAGTATGCAGACCAATACTGCGACATTTTTCCAAGTTACCATTACTCCTCCTTTGTATATATTTTTCATCTCAACGTGTAGCCTTTCTTGAGGCAACAGCTCACAACCAACCATGTTGTAATCATCTTATAGTATCTGGCGAAGAAACTCTCTGGTTCTCTTATGCCGTGGATTGAGGAAAAAGTCCTCACCCTGCCCTTCTTCAACCAGGCGGCCCTGCTCCATAAAAACGATCCGATCGCCAACCTCACGGGCAAAGCCCATTTCATGGGTGACAACCACCATGGTCATGCCCTCACCGGCAAGTGTTCGCATTACATCAAGGACCTCTCCGATCATTTCCGGATCCAGGGCACTGGTCGCCTCGTCAAAGAGCATCACTTTCGGCATCATTGCCAGCGCCCTGGCAATGGCAACCCGCTGCTGCTGACCACCACTGAGCTCATGGGGATAGTTGTCAGCCTTGTCAGACAAATCAACTCGATGTAAAAGTTCCAACGTATGCCCAGCGGCACTCCTACGGCTCTTCTTCCTCACCAACCGCTGGGCAAGGTCTATATTCTTGCGTACTGTAAGATGGGGAAAAAGATTAAAAGATTGAAAAACCATTCCCACTTCACGTCTGATTTCCAATCGGTTTTTTTCATTCTGATCAAGGGTAATGCCATCGACCACAATCCGTCCACTATCTACTTCCTCAAGACCATTTAAACAGCGAAGAAAGGTGGATTTACCTGAACCTGAAGGCCCGACAACGACCAGCACTTCACCTCTATCAACGGTAACGGTGAAATCCTCCAGACCGATTACCGGACCGGGAAAGGTCTTGCATAGATTTTCTGCTATAATAATGGGATCCTTCTTCTGCACTGATTTCTCCGGTATCAAGCGGTACGAAAATGTCTTTTAGCCTGATCGGCGCAAAAGGACAGAACCAGCGCAAATGCGAGATAAATGGCGGCCACGGTGAACCAGACCTCAAAAGTTAGAAAAGTTTCTGCAATAATCATTCGTCCCTGCATGGTGAGATCATAAACGGCAATGGTACTGACCAACGCCGAATCTTTAAGGAGTGAAACAGCCTGACTCGTTAACGGGGGTAGTATTCTCCTGATTGCCTGGGGCAGGATAACCGCTCTATACGTTGAAAAACGACTCATGCCCAGGGCATGTGAGGCTTCCCACTGGCCGGTGGGGACGGCAACAATGCCTGCGCGAAAAATCTCCGAAGCGTAGGCCCCTTCAAAGAGGCTGAGTGCCAGAACAGCAGTGGCAAATCGACCGATGTCAAGAATTGGCGCCATTACAAAATAGAGGAAAAAAATCTGGACCAGAAGTGGCGTGTTTCGAATCAGTTCCAGATACACCATGGCCAGGCAACGCCCAACCGGAGAGCCTGAAAGACGAAGCAAGGCAGTGGCCAAGCCAATTAAAGCAGAACATATAAGGCTATACAGGGTAATTTCCAGGGTAACGATCAGGCCGTCTAGAAGAGGACCGGCCTGAAAACGACCTTCGTTCACGGTAAAGAGATAGCTGGGAATACTCTGCCAATGCCAGTTATAGCCAAGTTGATTGCTACCGCGAACCAAGAGATAGCCACCCAGGGCAAGGACAAAAAGAAATTTAATGGTATCAACGTGTGGGGACAGATCCCGCCGTCGGTTTTTCATAAAGGTAGCAGAGAGATATCAGAAACCAGGAATGGGGTTGTCTGAACTGAGTTTAGCGGTTGTGGTCTATCACGGTCGCTATGGTATTCAATTTGCTGCTTCATTTCAAGCAACATTACCTTTTCTCCGTCTCTCTTAACAAGACAGGGCACCAGAAATGGCCTATTCCCTTTAGTAGAGCCTCCAAGGGCATGAAGCAGGCAAGTATCAATTTGAAAAATTAGAGTACAACAGGTTAAGCAGGCGCAGTAGCCAATACTATCGAGGAACGATATACAGGCAAGGGGAAGAGACATCTCAGGCCCCCGAAACCTAGGGACGGAGGCCTGAGATGGGATTTGCTAAAAATCTAAGCTTAGAAGAAATACCTGAATGCAGCTACTACATTGCTGCTTTTGATATCTTCGACTTCAATACCGCTGATATTGATATCGTTGGTAGCAAGATATTCATAACCTACAGATACCGCCATATTTTGATGAAACGGGTATGTTATACCTGCACCTGCCTTGTAGGCAAAGGTGGTCTCACTGTCATCAACCTGTTGTATGGAAACATCAACCTTACCAATACCCATGCCCACAGTACCGTAAATCGCTACCGGGCCGACAGGATATTCATAAACGCCATTAAGCATTGCTGTGTCAATCCGTACATCTCCGGAGCCAACGTTTTTCAAATCGGATTTCTGGGTTGCCAGCTCACCTTCTACCCGGAAATTGCCGAATTGCCGTCCTAAAGCAAGGCCAGCGCCCCAGCCGGTGTCGGTTTCCACCGCGCCAGAGATACCTTGAATATCCATATCGCCGACCCAGGTAGCTCTACCTGCAACCTGAACATACCAGGGATGTACTTCCTCTTCCTTACGCAGCCTCTCGATTTCCTTGGCTTGAGAATCAATCAATGCAGCCTGACCCTTGATCTGTTCACCTTGCTGGGCATGCCCTGACTTCAGGCCATCAATCTGCTGCTGACAGTCGTCCGGGCAACCATCTACTTTTTTAACAGGACTACCAGCAAGGCTATTCCCTGCGGCAAAGACACATACCGATACTGCTACAGCACTTAATACTTTTTTCATGATCTTCTCCTTTTTTGTTCTTTTATCCGTACCGACCAGTCATCATCTAACCAGTACTTTACAGTGACGAATTCTTAAATTTGTGACCATTAAGTTATAAGGTATTTGATTTCATTGTCAAGACTGATTCTTTAAAAATCGAAGGCAGCATCTTCATCACCCTCTGCTTCCGTTTTTCTTTTCATACCTTTTACCCAGGATCTCTATAGCGGGTGCCTCATTTTTCATCAGCAGTGCAAGTTGAGATATAAAGACGTTTATGCGTCAGTTGTTCGGCCCCACACATACAAATACCCTATATTGTTCACAGGTTGTAGACTGTATAAAAACTAAGCAACCGCCATGCCACAATAGAACACAGGCGATAAATCGGCTTTTCCAGTGGTATTCAACATCTTAAAAACAAGCCGATTAATGCTTCAACCATTTAAATTTATTATTAAATACCTAGAACAGTAGATAAAAAAAGAATCGAAAATAAGCGAGCACATGCTGATGTATTACCGGCTAGTGTTAGACGCCAAAAAAATGACGCGTCGCCTAATAGATACAAATAAACCTGTTTCCAGGTATCCTTGATGCAGAATACGCACAATGATTTTCACTGGATTGCTCCCTTGCTCGCTACGCCGAATCCTCGTGACAAATGTATAAACACAAACCGGAGTTCGTTAAAGAATTATCTATTGGCTAAAAAGCGACGGCTTTGTAGAGGTGACATCGACCCCTCATTGCTCTGGAGAGTAAAGACAGCCCTGAGTGGCTGTAAAGATCAAAAAAGTTGAATTGCAAAACGATGGACTCGTAAAAAGCCCAAAACGCCGTTTGCACGGTAGGGAAATACAATGAGTTATAACCTTGCCGCCGTCGGCGGCGAGGCTTTTTACGACATCGACAAAAATATATTGCAGGAAATTATCCCGATTTCAACATTTTGATCAGCTCGGATGCAGGAACCGGTCGACCATATAGATAGCCCTGTAGTTGATCGCAATGATGATGATGAAGAAAGTCTTTCTGGGAAGAAGTTTCCACCCCCTCTGCGATAACATCCAAATTAAGACGATGGGCCATATCTATAATTGCCAACGTGATTTCTGCTGTTTCTTTATTGGTATCAAGTTCCTTTATAAAGGCGCGATCGATCTTGATTCGATCCATGGGAAAACTTTTGAGATAGCTGAGCGAGGAATAACCGGTACCAAAGTCGTCAATGGCTAACTGCACTCCAAGCGCTTTAAGATTTGATAGGGTTGTGGATGCAGAATGTATATCCAACATCAAAGACGTTTCAGTAAGCTCCAACTCCAACAGGTGTGCAGGCAGCCCAGAAGATTCGATTGCTCCCTTTATGCTTTCAACCAGGTTGGGGTGATTAAACTGTGCCGCAGAAAGATTAACTGCCATGCGAATTTCATTGAACCCCCTCTCTCTCCATTGCTGTGCCTGCAGACAGGATTGCTCGATTACCCATTCGCCTATGGGGACTATCAATCCATTGCCCTCTGCAATCGGAATGAATTCTGATGGTGCAATGAGACCACGTGCAGGATGGTGCCATCGTAACAACGCCTCGACCCCGATAATTCGTCCATCGCCGGCAATCACCTGGGGCTGGTAATATATCTCGAACTCGTTTCGCTGCAGAGCGAGATGCATAGCGTCTTCCAGATCAGACTTGGCCGTTATTTCAACTTTTATTTCCTTATCGTAAAACCAGCAGGTCCTTGATTTGTCGCTCTTGGCCTTTTGCATAGCAGTATAGGTGTTATGCAGTAACCTCTCGTAATTCCGTCCACCACTGGGATAGATATTTGCTCCGATACTCGGAGAAAGAAAAAACGGTTGTCCTTCGACTTCAAAGGGTTGCTGAAAAGTTACGGCTAGCCGTCCCCCCATATCGGTAACAGGTTTTTCATCGACCAGATCCATCATCAACACAGCAAATTCGTCGCCACTGATACGCGCCACCATGTCGTTGCCGCGGATAATTTTACGTAAGCGTTCTGCTGCTGCACCAAGTAACTGATCTCCGCCTTTAAGGCCCAGGCGGTTATTTATCTCACTGAATCGATCCAGACTGACTATCAACAACCCAAGATGGTCGCCGTGAGCATCGGCTTTTGTTATGGCCCCTTGCATATATTCCTGGAGCATTTCGCGGTTGGGAAGTCTTGTCACCGGGCAATGTCTTGCCTGGTGACGAATCCGATGCTCCAGTTGTTTGATTGCATGGGATGCCGATTGCATCTGGTACCAGTTATATAAGGGATAAGACAGGCCGAGAATAAGGAGCAGCGACACCGGCGGAAACCATAATTGAAAACCGATGAGCAAAATAATACTTGTCATGATGACAGTTGAAGATCCAACCGCAAGAGTTAGCAAAGACAGCCGTGCAGGTAACAACAGATAGGTTAAACATAACGCGGCGATAAACCCCAGGCTTAAGATCAGTTGCTTTGCAGAGGACAATGGCAATGTTTTGCGATCACTCAAAATGGTGTTGACCACATGGGCATTCATCTCAACACCAGGCATACGACGATGATCCCAGGATACGGGTGTGGCAAGCGCATCTCCGAGACCACTTGCGGTCGAGCCTATAAGTATGATTCGATCACGCAACATCTCGGGTGGAACCTTCTTTTCCAAGACATCGACATAGGAGATCTGTTTAAAGCAGCCAATGGTACCGCAAAAAGGAATGAGGATAAGATCACTTCGCACCCAACCCGTCTTGACCGTTTGCACGTCGGCCTCCTTACCTGGCTTGTCCTTCCCCTTTATCTCAATATTGATATCAACAAGGGAAGCCAGTGCAGCTCCCAGGGCCGGCCAGTGGGGATCACCCATCCCGGCGCGAAGAAAGACACTCCGGGAGATGCCGTCCACATCCAGTTCAAAATCAACATGCCCTAAGGCTGCTGCTTTTTCCGCAAACTGCGGCAATGGAAGAATTTCAGTCATTAGAGCAGAAGGTTGACCATGACCAGGAGCTACAGCAAGGACAACTCGCCCGTTTTCGGCAATGGCTTCTGCAAACACCTTGTCAGCCTCTGGGGCGCTTGTCTCTGGTTCGGCAAAGAGAATGTCAAAGCCAATTCCCTTTACTCCAATCTCGGTTAATCTATCCACTAACTGTGCGTGAATCCGGCGGGACCAGGGCCAACGCCCCAACTTTTCAAGGCTCGGTTCATCAATGGCGATGATCACTACGTCTTGGCTGGGCTGCCGATACTGCAGGCGCAGCAACAGGTCATACAGTACCAGATCAAGCCGTGTCGGCAGGTTGCCAAGCAACAGGATAATCACTGTAACCAGTACTACAAGGCCCGGTAGAAGACGTCGGATATAGCTCATAACACCCTTATTCGTCATATTTATAATAAAATAATTCCTAAAACCATAACGCCAAGTACATACAGCCACCCATTATCAGGAAGTGGAGCAATCTTTTGTACTGCTCCCCAAGGTCCGAGATACCCATCGGGTTCTACGATACGGACTCGTAGGTATCGAGAGGCACCTTTAACCTGCGGGATCTCAAGCTGCGCATCGGTTAACGATTCGTCCAGCAGGAGATTTGTAAATTCACGATCCTCAGCCAGTTGTACCTGGTAGGTTTGCCCTTCGGCCCCTGCTTGCCAGGACGCAACCACTTTTTCCTCATCTGCGGTGAAAGTTGGTGGTGTTGGGGTTGGTGGGATCGGTTTGATTTCAAAGGAGCGTGGTGGAGAAAAAGGCCCCTGCTCTCCGCTTTCACTTATGCTTGCCAGGCGCCATTGATACGTACCGATTTGCTCAGGGGGATTATACGAAGTAGTCGAAATATCGGTTTGATCTATCAGGAAAGAGGTGAAGTCTCCACCGGCGGCAGCCACCTGAAGACGGTAACTTTCTGCCTCTGTTGAATCTGTCCATCGTAAATCAGGTGCCGTCCCTCTTATGACAGCTCCGTCTGCAGGATCCAGAGGAACAGGCGGCTGCGGCCTGGCATCAAGTTGCATCTGCTGTACACGATTGAGTCCTTCTATACCCAGATGGTCAACTCCGCGTACGCGAACGAAGTATGTCCCGTCTGCAAGATCCGGGATTGATGTGCGCGGATTTTCAGTATATCGCTCCCAGAGAATCAGGAAAAAATCAGATCGTGCTGCAACCTCGACATGATAGCGTTCCGCATTTATGACCGGTTCCCAGATAAGTGGCCAGTTTATACGCTCAACTGGTTCCGGTAACGGATTCAACACCGGTGGTTCCAGGAGCGGCTTGGGCGGCAACGGCGCTTTGCCGGCAACAACTCGTGTGCCGTACTCGGCCGGGACCAACCTTGTTTTCGCTTTTCCTGTTGCGGCAACCTTCCCCTCTAAAACTTCTACCCAGGTGGTATCCACGTCCCCACCTGCCGCGGTGCGATATTCAGTCCCACGAACTGCACTCACGGCGGCCGGGGTTTGAATTTCAAAGCGAGAACCTGGTCCGACTGCAGGTTGAGCACGGATATCAACCCGACCATTATTCAACCGGAGGCGGGTATCCACCATGCCTGTATCGCTGTACACGCTCAGGTGGTCGAACAGCACGGTCGTTTCCTGATGGATAGTGACGACTGAACCATCTGCAAATTCAACCCAAGCGCTGGCATCAGGCCCTGTCTGCAACGTATCACCAAGTTGGATTGCTGCCCCAACTTGCAGATTTTGTTTATTGTTCGTTCCGGAAGGAATCAAAGCAGCCTCACCATTGACGGCAACGACTTTTGCCGGAACTGCCTGGGCACTTAGCCAAGCCATGGGAACACGCAGGCGTGTCCCAGGCTGAATCTTTTTTGGGTAGGTAATGCCATTCAACTGCTTAAACTTTTTCCAATACGATACATTGGGGAAATATTTCTCACTCAAATCCCAGAGAGTATCGCCTTGGACGGTGATATAAATCCATTCTTGCTGCTGCGCCAGAATCGGATTACATGTGAACAGCATACTGAATGCAATCACCAGTCCGAGAAACCAACCTCTTTGAGAAGCTCTTTTTTTATCCATTTTACCCTTCAAGTACATATTGTCCATGTTGAGGAGATACCATTAAAGAGAATTTCATCTTGCATCGTTGGATTAACATCGTGGAAAACACTGTGCCTGAGGCTTTTCATTTGATTCAAGGATCAAACAGAATGAAGAAATATTTTATATATACTATTATAATTACAACAAAACAGCAAATCAGAAAATATTTTTTCTAGACATATATTTCCATCCACTGTTGTCTCTTTCCTCTTTACGATATAAACCGTAGTGTAAAAGAATCATTTGTGAAGCCCGTTACCGAATCTCCATTATTGATAATCTAATGAAAATTCGGCATCTAAACTGATTACCGCCAAGCAAGGCGTCATGGAGTATGAGAAGAGGTACATCTACATTGAAGAAACAGGGAACCCTTCGTTTAGGTCTTTGTTGTATTTTTCGTCAAGAACCTATCAGATTCAGACAAATTACGGCCAAAACCCTGCTATCTCTCCCTAGGGATGAACAACTCACACGTCTTTCCGAAATCTGTTTGCACAATGTGGTAAGCCTGAAGAAATCTCTTCAGTTTACATTTGAAAATGGAATAGGCGCATTCAGGATCCTCTCTCCACTGTTTCCTCGTTACACCCACCGGAAAGTGCAGTACCGACTGGATGATCTACCGGCAGCGGACCGCATTCGAGGAATCTTTGCAGAATTAAGACATTTTAAACGTGTTCACGATATTCGTCTCAGTTTTCATCCTGATCAGTTCAACGTACTCTCTTCACCAAAGGAAGAGGTGGTTAACAATACCATATGCGAGCTTGAATATCAGGGGATGCTTGCCGAACTGGTTGATGCCGAAGTCATCAACCTCCATGCCGGTGGAGTCTATGGAGACAAAAAAACAGCTCTCGAACGTCTAATCACCAACGTTCAACGGCTCCCTGATACAGTCAGAAGCAGACTTTCTCTTGAAAATGATGACAAGTCCTACACGCCTGCAGACCTGTTGCCGCTATGTGAACAACTAGAGATTCCCATGGTTTATGACATCCATCATCATCGCTGTTTACCGGATGGTCGTTCTGAAGAGGAGGTAACAGAGAAGACGATTGAATTGTGGAAGCGTTTGGGACGGGAGCCATACTTCCATATATCATCACCAAGAAATGGCTGGAACAGCAATTCACCTAAACCCCATGCCGATTATATTACCCTTTCCGATTTCCCTGAGTTCTGGAAAAATATAACCGCTACAGTGGATGTCGAGGCAAAAGCAAAGGAACTGGCGGTAATCAAACTTCAACAAGACTTGGGCATATTTAATCTGCAACACTAACCCAATATCAAACAGCAGAGGAGCGGGCAACACGAAATATGCCATCCGTACGTTTTGAACAAGCACACAGGCCGTATTGCCCACTAACCCGATACCGCTCTGACATAGTTACGACACAATATGTCCTGCCAGTCTGCATAACATAAATCCAGATTCACATACCAGGCATCTCTTTTCCCGTGCCGATCACTGCTCCATAACCATTGTTCATGCGATGAGAGAAGCGATTGCTCGCATGCTGTTTCCCTGTCGTCATATAGAGAAAAGAGTTCATTGACGGTCGGTAGCCGCCAGTTTTCACGACCTGCAAAACGTTGTTCATTCAACTCGTCAATATAGGAGAGAGCACCTTGCCAAGTCAGTCCATATGGGCTTTCTGAAAGCTTCCAGACAAGGCCGGTGGTTGTATCTCTCAGTGTCCCCTCCTTGCCTTCGATGAAATGATTTACAATGGTTTTGTCAGGACGGAACAGCTCGTTTAAACCAAAGAGTTTTCTCGCCTTGGTCCCGCAAATATTCACAGGATCTTTTCGTAAACACACACCTTCCGACATGCCTGATGAGAAATCCATGCAGGCCCGATTTTTTCTGGATTGTTGCCAATGGAGATGCAAACTCTGCAACGCACCAATCATCTCCTTTGCGGTTTGGAAACGATCATTCGGCTGCCAGCTCAACGCCTTGGCAAAAAAATCATCCCATTTTCCGTCATACAGAGGATTCACCATACTGAGCTGAAAATTACGCATCCCAGGCAGCTCTCCAGTCAACATGCGATACAAAAGGACGGCAACGGAATAGAGATCTGCCCGACCATCAACTGTATTGGGGCTACGCCCCTGCTCAGGTGCTGCATAGTGAGGCGAACCGATCTGCATGCTGTCAGGACCCGAAAAAGAGGTCCCCTGGACAAGGGCCATGCCAAAATCACAAATTTTGACGGTATCATCGTCGGTAATTAATATGTTCTGGGGTTTCAAATCACGATGAACGATCTCATTATGATGAAGGAAGGACACGCCTTCAAGCAGTTGGTGGCCATAGGACAGCACCTTCTCTGGGTGTATACGCCGGGACTTCTTCTCAACTTGAAAATTTTCGGCAATCATGTTGCCGAGATTATTGCAGAAAAACTCCATAACAAAAAAAGGTCGCCCATCCTCATCCAGGTCGTAATCCCAAACATTGACAATCGATGCATGTTGAAGGGCGGCCATTGTATGGGCCTCGAAAATAAAAATTTCCTTCAGACGATCATAACCGAGTATATCCTCCATAATCTCAAATGGTTCGAGAACCTTCAAGGCAACGACCTTCTCTATGACCGGAACCGATGCCTTATACACCGAGCCCATTCCGCCCTTGCCTAGTTTACTGAGAATGCGATATCGACCGATTGTATTCCTTTTCA
>CALZIH010000041.1 GCA_945787305.1 uncultured Desulfobulbaceae bacterium
CGTCTCTGAGTATGGTCAAGGTAACCGATTCACCAACCGCAAATTGCTCCAGTGCATCACGGAGGGCATTGAAATCGGTCACTGCTTTTCCGTTCACAGCAAGGATGCTGTCGCCCAGAACAAGACCACCACGAACCTGACGGGTACCGCGCAAACCGGCTTTCTCTGCAGTCGACCCGGGTTGAACATTCAGGACCAAGACTCCGGGCAGATCAAATTCTCTGGCAAGCTTTTTCGGCGCAAGACTGACGCCAAGTCCGGGCTTGATCACCTGGCCGTGACGGATTAACTGGGGCACGACCCGGTTGACTTCATGAACCGGCACGGCAAAACCAATACCGGAGCTTCCACCTGACGGACTGTATATTGCAGTATTTACACCAATAAGACGACCGGCACTATCCAGGAGCGGTCCGCCCGAGTTACCGGGATTAATAGCCGCATCGGTTTGGATAACATCGGAAATAGTTCTGCCGGTGACCGATTCTATTTCACGGCCAAGGGCACTGACCACGCCGGTGGTCAGTGTCTGATCAAGACCGAATGGATTACCAATGGCAAAGACTTTCTGTCCCACCTGCAAATTATCGGATTCTCCAATGGGAATCGGAAAAAGCTTGTTTTTTGGGGCCGAAATCTGGAGAACAGCGATATCCCGATCAGGAGCAGCGCCGACAAGAACAGCCTTCCAGGTTGAATGATCGGCCAGGGTTACCTCCAGTCGATTGGCATCGGAGATAACATGGTAATTGGTGACTATACGCCCCTGTTTATCCCAGATAAAACCGGAACCGGTTCCCTGGGGAATGGAATACACATTCAAATTATAGAGATTACGTCGTATTGCAATGGAGGTGATGTAGACAACCGAAGGGGCTGATTGTTTGAAAACGTCTATGGTGTTTTGTTCATCATTGGCAAGATCTCCCCGGGCCAGAATCGTCCTGGGCGTTGCCTCCGGGTCCAGCAACGAGGGTTGGAAGGTCTGAAACAAGAGCCATCCAATCACCCCAAGGAGAATAAACAGCAAGACCGGATTGACCCGACCGCTGGTGGATAAACGGAAAAAAGACATAGGCACTCAGATGTGGAGAAAGAATTTTGCTACATAAAAGTAAAGTAGAATACCAAGAACATCGACAGCGGTCGTGATAAACGGACCGGTCGCCACAGCGGCATCGATATTGACTCGTTTCAATACAAGGGGAATAAAGGCACCAAGGGTTGCGGCCATAACCATAACCGCAAAGACGGAAAGGCCTACAACCAGGCCCAGATACAGTGGTGAAGAATAGTTGAAAAAGGCAAGCACACCAAGGAGGAGGCCAAAAAGACCGCCAAGGACAACGCCGACGGCAAATTCTTTGCCAACGACATGAAAAAACTGGTTCATGGCAACCCGACCGGTTGCCAGGCCACGAACGATAATTGTGCTTGACTGGGTGGCGATATTACCACCCATGCCCGCTATTACGGGGATAAATGCCGCCAGAGCCAGGACCTGTTTCAACTCGTATTCAAAGGAATTGATAATGAACATCGCTCCGACTCCACCCACCCAGGAAGCGAGTAACCATGGCGCCCGAAGCATGATCTTCTGATGAAGGGGCTTTAAGAGAATTTCCTGTTCCTTGCCGGCCCCCGCCATCTGGAGAAAGTCCTCTGTGGCCTCTTCGCGCAGGACATCGATGATGTCATCAACGGTAACAATACCGACAAGCTTAAAGGTGGCATCCACGACCGGAACAGCAAGCATATTATATTGAGAAACAACATGGGCCACTTCTTCCTGATCGGTGTCGGTGGTTACCGACATCACGTTGTTGTTCATTATATTTTTCAACCGCCTGTGCATGGGATGCATCAGCAGTTCGCGTAAAGAAAGCACCCCGGCCAACTGACCATCGCCATGGGTTATATAGAGGTAAAACACCATCTCTTTTTCTTCACTGCGTTTCTGAACCTTTTGAATAGCCTCCTCTACGGTGAGGTCCTCATCCAGGTACATAAAATCCGGCGACATGATGCCACCGGCGGTTTGGGGATCATACTTGAGGAGTTCTTCAACCTCGATTCGATCAGCAGCCCCCATGTGTTTACGGACATCATGGGCAATTTCTTCGGGGAGCGCTTCAAGGAGATCGGCGGCATCATCGGACGCCATCCGAGTGACGATATCGGCCATAAAACTGGAAGAGAGATCCTCCACCAGGTCAACCATAATCGAGGAGTCAAGCTCACTTAAAAAGCCGGCTACGGTCTCAGTTTGAGCGATAATCTGAAAGATATCGTTTTTTTCACTCGCTGTAAGCGAATGAAAGACCCAGGCTAAATCGGCAGGATGTGTCTTGCCGATAAGCTTCTTGATATTTCCGGTTGCACCCCGACGATGCAGGCGTCGAAGAGTATCAAGAAGGACCTTACCTTCGACGCCTATCATCTCTCTTTTCGGTGATTTTTCCATGAAACGCCTCAGGGGTTACAGTAATCCTGGAAGCCTATCCTTCCAGGTAAAAACTTGTAAAAATACCCAACAAACTCGATTGCCGCAAGAGAAGTCTTGCCGGTTTTGGCAAAAGACAGAAAACAACGAGCATCATCCCCTATATTTTTCATGTCGTAGACTGCTACAGAAGGCTACGAAAGCAGCGCAAAAGAGAACAAGAATATATGACGGACTCGTAAAAAATCCAAAACGCCGTTTGCACTGTACGGAAATATAACGAGTCACAACCTTTCCGCCGTCGGTGGCGAGGTCTTTTACGACACCGACAATATATAGCTATTAGAAAAAACCTGACTTTTGCGTAACGTAACAAAGGAAGAAGCCAAAGCCCATGGCAAGGAGACCCATAAAGCGCAACTGGCCGGGCTGCATTTCCAGCAGTTGCTTGAGCCAGCGCTGCATGGCCTCGGGAAAAGCAACATAGGGTAATCCCTCGAGGATGAAAACCAAACCGATAAGTGTGAGAAGCAATTTCATGATGTGAGCCTGACAGTACAGAAAGGGGGTAGCAACTCTCCACTAACTGAAGGAATATTTTTTACAAGAGATCAAATGGATGGCATTCACCAGGCAGGCAACCCGCCACGGGAAGCTATTTATATCATACAAACATATTGACAATACTGCACAAAAAAAATAAGTTAGCAATGTCTGGAAATAGCCTTTACAAAACATGCGAGAAGCGTACTTTTCCAGTGCAACAACAGCTATTCATTCACCACGCATCGCTTCCGGCTCGTCTCAAAACAAATGTTTGTAATGGGAACAAGAGTTGGTCGTCAGTGATCAAAAATAATACGAACCAGCACTCGGAACGATATGGACCAGAAAGTAACCTCAAAATACAGCCAGGCCGGGGTCGACATTGACAAAGGCAATGAATTTGTCTCACGCATCAAGGGGCTGGTAGCAGAAACACATGGGCGGGGAGTACTTAACGACATCGGCGGCTTTTCAGGACTGTTTGCCATCGGCAATGCCGGTTATGAAGACCCGGTGCTGATTTCGTCGACGGACGGTGTCGGAACCAAACTTACCGTTGCCAATCTCTGCAACAAACACGACACCATCGGCATTGACCTGGTCGCGATGTGCGTAAACGATGTGGTTGTCAGCGGGGCAAAACCCCTGTTCTTTCTTGACTATTTTGCAGTATCCAGCCTTGACCTTGATGTCGCCACTGAGGTGGTTCGTGGAATTGCCAAAGGATGCATAATTTCCGGGTGCGCACTCATCGGTGGAGAAACCGCCGAGATGCCTGGCCTATACAGACCGGGTGACTATGATCTTGCCGGTTTCGTTGTCGGTATCGGTGAACGGAACAAGATCATAGACGGCAGTGATATACGGGTCGGCGACAAAATAATCGGCTTGGCCTCATCAGGACTTCATTCCAACGGCTACTCGCTTGTTCGCAAGATTTTCTTTGATGAGCTGGCAATGTCGGTCAATGATCAGGTGCCCGAATTCGGCTGTACGGTTGGCGAAGAACTCATCAAGCCGACAAAAATTTATGTAGAAAGCATACTTAAGGTATTGCGCAGTTACACTATCAACGGCCTGATCCACAACACTGGTGGAGGCTTTATAGATAATGTCCCAAGAATTCTACCCGGCGGCTGCAAAGCAATCATTCAGGCCGACTCCTGGGATGTTCCCCCGATATTCACCTATCTGCAGAAAAACGGCAATATCCCTGTAGAAGAGATGTACCGCACCTTCAACATGGGTATTGGCATGATGGCACTGGTATCGGAGAATGAGGTGGAAGATATCATGCAGCAGTTCAGCGCTCTTGGTGAAAAACCATTTCTCATAGGAGAAATTACTGCTGCTGAAAAAGGAGATGAGGAAAAGATTGTAATAGAGGAGGGGCTGTAGCCAAAAGCCCCTCAAGGCATTACACGCCTATAACGTACTGCTCATGTACTGACACCGCAGTCAGCGGTACCGCCCTTCAATTTATAGAGGCCATGAGATAAGGCTGGGAAAACCGCCTCTATATTTTCCCTTGCAGCCTTTTCACTACCCGGAAGATTAACAATAAGGCTCTGCTTACGGATACCAGCAATTCCGCGAGACCAGACCGCCTGTACAGTTTTCTCAAGGCTTGCCTGGCGCATCGCCTCAGCCAGGCCGGGTACCTCGCGCTCAATCACGGTTTTCGTCGCCTCCGGGGTCTGATCACTTGGGGAAACGCCGGTTCCGCCAGTGGTAACGATCAGGTCAATCCCTTCTTCATCCACCCACTGTATCAAGGTCGATGCGATGAGGGACTGGTTATCTGCAATAACCCGATAGTCGACAACCCTGTACCCTGCATTGGCAGTAAAGAGCTCTTTAAGCATGGCGCCACTGGTATCTTCGCGTTCACCAACAGCGCCCTTGTCACTTAAGGTGAGTACACCTACGGTATACTCAACCATTATTCTTCACTTTGCGCCCGCTCAATGATCTTCTCCGCTAGATGTGCCGGCACTTCCTCGTAATGGGAAAACGTAATCGTAAAGGCCCCGCGTCCACCGGTCATGGAGGTTAAATCCGGTGCATAGAGAAGAACTTCTGATTGGGGTACATGGGCCCGGACAATTTCATATTTATCGGTGGCATCCATGCCGAGCACCTTGCCGCGACGACTGTTCAGGTCTCCCATCACATCGCCGACATGCTCCTTATCCACCCGTACCTCAAGCTCAAGAATGGGTTCCAGCAATACGGGGCTGGCATCAACCACTCCTTTTTTAAAGGCAAGGGAACCAGCGATCTTAAAGGCCATCTCCGAAGAATCCACATTATGAAAAGAACCGTCAATCAAATTCACCTTGACATCCACAAAGGGATACCCTGCAATGACCCCCTTCTCCATGGCCTCAACAATGCCTTTCTCAACAGCAGGTCTATACTGTTGCGGAATAACACCACCAACGATTGAATCTACAAATGCAAAGCCTTCACCTCTGGGCTGAGGACCCAACTCAATAGTACAGTCCCCGTACTGGCCACGACCTCCAGACTGTTTTTTATGTTTCCCCTGCACTGTAACTGAAGCTTTGAGAGTTTCCCTGTAAGGAACCTTAGGTAAACGCAGCTCCATCTCCACCCCGAACTTCCGTTTCATTTTCTCACCCACAGCCTCAAGATGAACCTGGCCGACACCTGATATCAGAACCTCATGGGTTTGCAACTCTCTGGTCAACTGCAGGGTCAGGTCTTCATCCAGCATACGGGTGATGGAAGAAAACAATTTTTCCTCATCACCTTTTTTCGCACTGACTGCGTACGAGATAACCGGTGGCATAGGCTCAAGGGCATCATACAAAATCGGTGCTTTTTCATCACAAAGGGTATCGCCGGTTACCGTTTCCTTGAGTTTGGCCACAGCAACAATCATCCCGGGAATCGCCTGCTCAATCTGCTTTTGTTCTTTCCCTTCCATGATGAACAGCTGTCCGAACCGCTCACTGGTTTCCTTGGTTGAATTATAAAAACTATCTCCGGACAACGAACCTGAATAGACACGAAAAATGGTGAGTCGTCCGGCAAACGGGTCTGCCATGGTTTTAAAGACCTGGGCAGAGAAGGGTTCTGCCAAGGATGCATGACGCTCGGCCAGTTCCCCTTGAGGATCCATTCCAACCATTGCCGGCCGCTGATCGGGTGAAGGCAAGAGTTGCACTATGGTATCAAGCATCGCTGCAGTACCTGCATTATTGAGTGCGGCAACAGCACAAATCGGAGCAATTTTTGCTCCGCGGACCGCAGCAGTCAGCCCCTCGGTTAACTCATCACTGGTAAGCTCACCTTCTTCAAGGAATTTTTCAATCAAATCGTCATCGGTTTCAGCCACATATTCCATCAGCGTTTCACGAAGCGATTCAGCTTCATCTTTCAAATCAGCGGGAATGTCTCCACTTGTGACTTTACCGCTCCCATCCGCATCAAAAAACCAGGCTGTATTGCCGGCGACATCGACCACACCTTCAAATTTATCTTCCGCACCAATGGGCAGGTAGAGCACCACAGGATTCAGGTCAAAATTTTCTTTTATTTCATCAACTGTTTTATTGAAATTAGCCCGTTCACGATCCATCTTGGTGATGCAGATCAGACAGGGGAGATTTCTATCTTGAACAAAATCGACAAACCGCTCGGTCTGGCTTCGCACACCGAGAACAGCACCCACAGTCAGGATCGCGCTATCGGCGACCTGAGCAGCAAATTGGGTCTCATTGATAAAGTTGTCATCGCCGGGGGTGTCACTGAAAAACACCTCGTTTTTCTTCCATGACAGGTGATTAAATCCCGTACTGATAGAAACTTGTCTTTTGGTTTCTTCCGGCTCAAAATCCATTACCGACGAACCATCATCCACCTTGCCCAATCGGTTTATGGCTCCTGCAGTAAAAAGCAGCGCCTCTGCCAATGTGGTTTTGCCACTGTTGCCATGTCCGAGAATAACCGTATTCCTGATCTGTTGTACGTCCTGCATGAATACCTCCGGTAAAGCGGATAGATTAGGTTGATCGCGTGATGTTCACTGTCAATATTGATAGACTCGTAAAAAGTCCAAAACGCCGTTTGCTCTGTAGGAAAATACGATGATTTATGACCTTTCCGCCGTCGGTGGCGAAGCTTTTTACGACACCGACAATGTTGATGGCCTCGAAATACGTCAAAACACCCATTACAGAATAGAGAAAAGTCAACGGATATGACCTGTTCGCAGTCGGCGGTAAGGTTGTTTACAACACCGACAATATTGCAACGCGTGAGGAATTATACTTTCCCTTTTGCAACAGGGATGGTAACCATCTCTTCCTAGAACGACGATGAACTCTTTATATTCTCATTAACCCTGTAAAGTCAAGCTATAACCTGCTGAATGACTACTCAGTCCACTTCCCGCAAAACATTGGAAAAACCAAGTGCTTCCACCGGAAAAATCGCCCGTTCAGCCGGAGCGGTCAGTGGTGCCGTCATGTGCAGCCGGGTACTTGGACTTGTACGCGAACAGATCTTTGCCGGCATGTTTGGCGCAGGGTTTGCCTACGATGCTTTTGTGGTTGCCTTTCGAATTCCAAACCTGCTACGAGATCTCTTTGGCGAAGGTGCTCTTTCAGCAGCTTTTGTTACCGTCTTTTCCGATTACGATACCAACCGAGGTGCTGAAGAAACCTGGAAACTTGCCTGCACGGTTATAACATTCTTTGCAATACTGCTCAGCTGCCTGACGCTACTGGGTATGTATTTCGCCGAGCCAATAGTCGGCCTCCTGGCCCCTGATTTTTCTCTGGTCGATGGAAAGACCGAATTGACAACCCTCTTGACCAAGATCATGTTTCCGTTCCTGATCTTTGTTGCGCTTGCGGCTGTTGTCATGGGGATGCTCAATACCAAAGGGAAATTCTTCGTTCCTGCAATTTCTTCCGCATTTTTCAACCTTGGCTCCATTATCGGCGGTGTCAGCCTGGCCCTGCTGTTCCCTAAGTTTGGCTACCCTGCCATTGCCGGAATGGCCTGGGGCACCCTGATAGGCGGCTTGATGCAGTTGTCGATTCAACTCCCGTCTCTGTATAAAACCGGTTTTACCTTTACGCCACGATTAACATTTAAAGATTCTGGCTTGAAACGGATCCTGGTCCTGATGCTACCCGCGACCATCGGTCTTTCAGCCACCCAGATAAATATATTTGTCAACACCAACTTTGCATCGAGCTGTATCGAAGGTTCTGTTTCATGGCTCAACTACGCCTTTCGCCTGGTCCAACTACCCATCGGCGTGTTCGGAGTCGCCTTTTCAATCGCTGCCATGCCGGTACTGGCCCGCTGTGCTGCAAAAAAGGACATGGACAGCCTTCGCAGCACCTTCACCTCGTCCCTGGTGATGGTCTTCAGCCTGACCATTCCTGCAACTGCCGGCCTGGTAATTCTGGCTGAACCGATTATCCGGCTGATCTTCGAACACGGTGCCTTCACTGCCCTTGATACAACCCAAACCGCAGCCGCGCTTACCTATTATGCCTACGGCCTGTTCGCCTATTCGGCAGTTAAAGTGATGGTCCCGGTATTCTACGCATTAAACAATACAAAACTTCCGGTTATCGGAAGTTTTCTCGCCGTTGCTGCCAACATTGTACTGATAACCCTCACCATCAGCCAATTTCAGCATAGGGCAATTGCACTGTCCACATCCTGTGTTATGATCTTGAATTTCTTATTTCTGGGCGGGGTGTTGTATAGAAAACTGAAAGGGTATTCACTGCGTTATCTGTGCAGCGGTCTAGGGAAAATTCTCTTGAGTACGCTGCTCATGTCCGCCTGTCTTTGGTGGTTAAAAGGCTGGGCCACTCCGTATTTACTCGGCCCGATTCCAGTTCAACTTCCGACGGTATTCTCTCTGATTTTTATCGGTGCGGCCTTCTACGGGACAATTCTCCACACCCTGAGGCTGCCCGAACTCGACCTCATCACAAGTAAAATAGGTCAACGGTTAAAAAAATGACGGCGAAACATGATGAACTCGTAAAAACTCATAAACGCTGTTTGCACAGTACGGAACGACAATGAGTTATGACCTTTCCGCCGTCGGTGGCAAGGCTTTTTACGGCACCGACAACCATATTACAAAAATCCTTTACCCTCGCAAACCAGAAGCTGTTCAATGCACCTTTTCAAGTCGACGCTTTGAAAGGGTTTCATAATTGCCGAACTAAAGCCATATTCCTTGAAGTTTGCCATCACAGGATCATTTGAATAGCCACTGGCAACTATAACCTTGGCTTCCGGGTCAATTGTCAGAAGTTCACGCACTGCGTCCTTGCCCCCCATACCTCCGGGAACGGTCAAGTCCATAATCACCAGGTCAAAGGGCGCATTGCTCTCCATTGCCTGCTTGTACAACTGTGCCGCTTGAAGACCATCTTCGGCAAGCTCCACTTCATGCCCCATCCTTTTGAGCATCGCTTTAAATAAATTGCGAACCTGCTCTTCATCATCCATGACCAGGAGCCTGCATTTTTTTATATTGTCATCGTCAGCTTTCTTTTCTCGTACAGGTTTTAACGTCTGTCCGGAAACGGGAATGTACACTGTAAAAGTTGTACCGACCTTCTCGGTGGAGCTCACGGTTATATGTCCACCATGTTTACTGACGATAGAATGGGTGATAGCTAGACCAAGACCGCTTCCCTGCCTTTTTGTTGAAAAATAGGGGTCAAATATTTTGTCTAATATCTCCATCGGAATGCCGACGCCGTTGTCCCGAAAACGCATAGATACATAGTTACCGACTTTGGGCAAAACAAGTCCTTTGGACTGTTCTGCGCCCACGTTCTTACAGGTTACTTCAATGGTCCCGCCATCGGCCATGGCGTTGCTGGCATTTAGAATGATATTCTGGACAACCTGGCTTATCTGCCCTGTATCAATGTCTACAAGCCAGAGGTCTTGGGGGAAGCTATACCGACAGGCAACCTTGCCTCCCCGCAGTATAAATTCGGCCGAATCCTTGATCACGTCAATGAGAGATGCTGTTTCCTTGATCGGCTCGCCGCCTTTTGCAAAGGTGAGCAATTGCTGTGTTAGTTCCCGTGCGCGCTGCGATGCTTTTGCCGCCTCTTCAAGGAGGTGCCGTGTCGCCAACGTCAGACTGGAGTCAAGCAGAGACAGATCGATATTGCCGAGAACAGCTACCAGAATATTATTAAAATCATGGGCAATTCCCCCTGCCAGGATACCGATCGACTCAATTTTTTTAATCTTGACCAGCTCCTGTTGCGTACGGAGTTGCTCTGTGATGTCGCGAAAAACCAGTACGACACCAATGATTTTGCCGTCCTTGCCACGAATCGGCGCAGCGCTATCCGCGATGTTAATCTCCTTACCACTTCCAGATACTAAAAGCGTAGAGCTTGCCAAAGCTATAACGTCACCCGATGACAAAACTTTTTCCACAGGACTTGCACACGGCTGCCCCGTCTCCTTATCAACAATCTTAAACACATCGGCAAGCACTCGACCGTTGGCCTCCTTGCCGTCCCAACCGGTCAAGGTTTCAGCAACCTTGTTCATGAGGACAACTCGACCTTCGGTGTCGGTGGTGATGACCCCGTCGGCTATGCTTCTCAAAGTCACCGCAAGGCGTTCGCTTTCTTCGGCCAACTTTTCCTCGGCCATTTTCCGTTCCGTGATATCGGTGGCGACCTCAAGGCGGACGAGACGATCATCATCCCATTTTATCGCTCTGTCTTGTATATAAAACCACAAACCGGTTACAGTATTTTGACACTCCCAGATATAAACTTCTCCAGGTTTGCCGCTTCCATCAACAAGATACCTGTTGGTACAAAAGGAGCATGGCCCATCCTGCCCCTGCTGAATCGTCTGCCAGCAGAGCTTGCCGGCAATGTTGCCAAACAGCTTTTTTCCATACTCGTTGATAAACAAGACCTCATAGGTCTCCATATCGGCAACATACACCAGTGCATTTAAACTATCTAAAAGCAGGCGAAATCGAGCTTCATTTTCTTGCACGGTCTCTTGGCTCAATGTCAGGGAATTTGCCATGTCGTGAAACGCCCTGGTCAAGGTACCAAATTCGTCGTCTTTATCGGCCTGTTCGATGCGGGCCTCAAGATTTCCCTCTGCAAAGGTTCTTGTCAAGGAGAGAAGATTTTGTATCGGCGAGAGTAATGTTTTCTTTCCGATCAGCCAGGAGATAAATAGTGCCATACCGGTGGTGATGAGAATGAGCAGCACATTCCTGATCAATACGCCATTGGCGGCTCCAAGAATATCGGCGTCAGGAATACCTGCCCAAACATAAATATATGGGGAGTCTTCAGCTGAGAGGCGAACCTGATCAAAAGCAAATATTCTCCGAACCCCGTCCGACCCGGTGCCGAAAAACATACCCGGCGTCTCTGCTTGACTGGCTTTTTGCCAGGCACTGGCTTTAATCGGTTTGCCGATCGGGTTGGTAGTGGCATTGGGAGGATGGTAAAAGAGGCGGATACCCTGGTGATCAGTTATGGCTACAAACGATTTTGCAGGCAGGGTTGAGATATCATGATAGTGTGAAAACGGCTCTAGCTTGATGGCCGTGGTCAGCACCGCCACTGTCCTGCCGTATTTATCAAAAACCGGATAGGCAAAGGCAAAGGCCGGAACTGTTGTCCCAACCCTGGCGACGATATATTCACCGACCGCAAAATCTTTATTTTTCAGTGCGTCTTGAAAATGTTTTCGGTCCGCAAGGTTCATTTTCGCCGATTGAAAAGGTTTGCCAGAGGCGATGACGTCCCCGTTAAGATCCGTTAATGCGATATTGATATAATCGGAATTCTTTGCCAGAACGGCTTTGAATATTGCACTACATGCCTTTTTCTCAAGACATTGAATTTCAGGAAGTAGGGACAGGGTGGAGAGAACGGCCCTGACGGAATTGGTAATGTCTTTCTGCGCTTCAGCCATGGCTCGGCTCAACAGCAAGACATCATGCTTGGCATGTTCGATGGAATTCCGCCGCTGCTCCATACCGGTGTAGAGAAGAATAGCCAAGGCAGGCAAAACGGCAAGCATTACCAGCAACACCAGGTTTTTACCTATCGAACCCACCTTTAGAGATTTCATACCTCTACCCGCAACCATCTTTGTATAGAGATGGACATCTATGAGTTATCCATACGGTGCTGAGCCTTTCTAATATCTTTTTACTTTTATCTCTCCAACAAGCCCTGATTATTCAAAATTCCCCTTCAGGCCACCGTAAACCCTATATTGTATAGCTTCTGAGCTGGTTGGTGTCCAGACACACATTGCATGAAACATTCAGGTGAAGAAGCCAAAACGTATCTCCGTCAAAAAAGGCACGTGGACGGTGCCTCACCGGATAATGCAATGGGGGTAACTTGGCGGCACAACAGTTATTTGACAGGACATAGTTAAATGCTATCAATCAGCACCACAAATGTCAAAAGTAATTCATCCCTTCCAGCATCGAGCGTATCAAGCCTCAAGAACTGTTCGTGCAACAGATGTTTCTTTTCTCCGCCTTGAAACATGGGCAGTTTAACATTGTCGGTGTCGCAAAAAGCCTCGCCGCCGACGGCGGAAAGGGTATAACTCTTTGTATCTCCATACAGTGCAAAAGGCGTTTTGGACTTTTTACGAGGCCATCAACATTGACTTGAATTTTCAAGCTGTCTCCCATACGCTGTATATTATGGTATGGATTAAACTACACATCATCTTTTTTGCCTTGCTAGCTAAGCAACCGTTTTGTCTCTGTGGCATGAATCTATGAAACACGTTTGGGGCAGGAGTCACAGTCTTTTCATCAATCTTATTGTGGGGGTTGGTGCCATCCTCTTTCTCAGCATGGGCTCCCTGGCCTATTTCGACCATCAAACTCGGCACTCACTATAGCATGATGATCAACGCTGGAGAGGATATCACTCACATTATAAACAGCATTGCCAGACAGGAGAATGTCGCTCATATTCGGATATTTCAGAAGGATGGCCACATCAAATTTTCCAACCTGCCTGAAGAGGTCACAACATATGCCGATATAAATGATTACGCCTGTGCCATTTGCCACAAACACGATCCGCCCCCGACCGATCTCAGCCTGAATGAAAGGGCACGTTTTTTCTCTTCACCTGAGGGACAACGATATCTTGGCATTGTCAATCCTATATATAACGAAGCTGGCTGCTCATCTGCTTCCTGCCATGTACATTCGCCTGAGACCAAAGTCCTCGGGACGCTTGATACTGTTATTTCCCTGGAGCAGGTCGATAAAAACCTTCACCTTCTTGAACTGTTTTTTGCGTCGATGACTGTTTTGATTTTCCTTGTCACTGCCGCGCTTGTTTTTCTTTACCTGCTGCGATTTGTCAGTCGACCTGTACAAAAGATGATAACCGGAACGCAAATCATCGCCAATGGCGAAATTTTTAATCCAAGTGCTGTTGAACGTCATGATGAATTGGGTCGCCTGGCCGCCGCCATCAGCAAGATGGGAGAAGAAATTTCCCGCCAGAAAAATGAGTTGCTTATCAAAAACAGAGAACTGACAAAAGCGAATAAGGAACTTGAAAAACTATCGACCATTGACTCCCTTACCGGACTCTACAATCGCCGTTATTTTATCGGGATGCTGGAAGCAGAACACAGGCGATCAGTACGGTATGGACACCGACTATCCATTCTGATGATTGATGTTGATTTCTTTAAAAAAGTCAATGATCAGCATGGGCATATATGCGGGGACCAACTCCTCAAGGAAATTGCCAAAATCATAAAAAAAACCGTGAGAGGCACAGACATGGTTGCCCGTTACGGAGGCGAGGAAATGGTCGTTTTATTACTTGAGACCGACAGTGGTGAAGCGGCCTCCATTGGGGAAAAGCTGCGATATGCGGTTGAATCGAATGGATTCATCTTTGAAGATGAAGCGTTATCCATCACTGTAAGTATTGGCGGCGCCACCCAAGGGGAAACATGGTTTGAAAAGCCAATGCAACTCCTGGCTGCTGCAGACGATGCGATGTACATGGCAAAAAGAGCAGGAAGAAATACGGTTCGTTATTTCACCTGAAATATAAGCAATCGCCAGTGAGCAGTAGGGGGCAACACACAAAAAAACTCCAACATACTGAACAAGCAGCATTTCTAACGATTCTCCTCTAGTCCTTATACTGTACTGTAACACGAGCGAGGAGTCATAACTGAGACTCCGATTGTGCAATCATTACTTTTCCGGCTCGCACAGTGTCACCATTAAGAGTCACCCAGGAGGCGTTTTTCCTGTTCCTATGTAAATAAATTCCGTATACTAAAGATGTTGAGAATGAAACCTGTATTCTGCATTGTCGTTACCAGAGAAACCGTCAGGTTATCACTCTAGGGTGCCTTGAAAAAGTTGGATTTTCGTTCAAGGTAAGCGAACTGGTGAGACTCCGGGAGATCGGGCAAAAATACAATCATTCCAGGTGGCCATTAAATTTAACAGAGAATAGAGAAATCAATATTTTTTCGTCACGGATATAGGACTATTATAAATTAATATGTTCCACGCAATAAAATCATATAGAAATATAGTCAATACTATTTTTTTCATATCAGTTATCGTGGCAATATCTTATCCGGTTACAACTACTCTGGTTATATTTCCATTTTTCAACAATTTAATTATACAAAAAACGAAAGATGACTCGATCAAAGTTGCCACTCACCTGGGAAACGCAGTATTTTCCGGTAAAAAAATAAGTAAAATCAATATAAATACAGAAGAAATAGAAAAAGTATCTATAGACTTTGGCATAGAGAAAATAAAGATATTTAACCACAATGGAATTGTCCACCATTCTACTGACAGCAATGATATAGGTAAAAAAAACAACCATACATATTTTTATGACAAGGTCTGCAAAGGAGAGGTGTTCACCAAGGTCGTCCAAAAAGATAATCAAACACTAGAGGGAAGGCTTGTTCAATCCGACGTCGTAGAAACCTATATTCCTTATATGCGAAATGGAAATTTCATAGGTGCTTTTGAAATTTATTATGACATTTCAAAAAATCAAAATTTAATTCATAATATAACCGCCAAAACTTCACTCCTCATTATTCTAGCGTCATCTTTTCTTCTCATTGTCTACTACCTGCTGCACAACATTACCAAAAGAGCTTTGAGCCAAAGGGATCAAAGCGAAGAGGCATTACGGCAACACAGGGATAACCTTGACGAACTCGTGCGACAAAGAACTAAAGAGTTAGAGGAAGCAAGAGATGAGTGGGAGAGTTCTTTTAATTCCATCAGTGATATAATAACGCTTCAAGACAAAAATATGCGGATTTTCAAGGCCAACGTAGCGGCTTATAATTTTTTCAAATTACCCTCTGAAGAATTGATTGGCAAGTATTGCTACCAGCTGTTCAGGGGAAGCCTTCAACCCTGTTTTGGTTGCCCTGGGATTAAAACGCTACAAGATGGTTGCAACCATAGTGACATCATTCGGCATGAGTGTCTTGGAACGCCTGGACGTCGA
>CALZIH010000042.1 GCA_945787305.1 uncultured Desulfobulbaceae bacterium
GGTAATTCCTTTTTCCCCCTTCCTGCTCGCCTTCTCTGTTTTCAACAGCTATTCAGCATGGTAAGGTGAGGGATATTCCACCCCTATGTATTGAAATTGTCCCCTATGCATCCTCAAAAAGTCGGAATTGCCATGAGCGGTGGTGTTGACTCTACCGTGTCCGCCCTGCTCCTGCGGGATCAGGGATATGAAGTGCATGGCTTTTTTATGCGCCTGCCGGTGGCCGAAAGTACGCAGCAAATTCGCCGGGTGCAGGAAATTGCTACTACCATAGAGGTCCCTCTACAGGTGGTTGACATGCGTGAGCAATTTTCCAAACAGATCATTCATTATTTTGTTGAGCAATACACACAGGGGAGAACCCCGAACCCCTGTGTGGTCTGCAACAGACAGATTAAATTCGGCATACTGCATGAAACCATGCTGGCCAGAGGCATGGACCGGGCCGCTACTGGTCATTACGCCCGCATTGCCCATGAGCAACAGGGCGGTTACACATTATTACGTGGTATTGACCCGAAAAAAGACCAATCCTATTTTCTCTGCCGCCTGGAACAACAACAACTGGCCCGTACCCTCTTCCCTTTGGGCACCTGGGAGAAACAACAGGTTTACAACAAAGCAAAAGCCTATGGTCTGGTTGGATTTTCCGGTGGCGAAAGTCAGGATGTCTGTTTTTTATCCGTCGGTTTGCAGGAATTTCTCATTGGGCAGGGTGTTGAAGAACAAACCGGCGAGATCCACTCCCTTGACGGTACAATGCTTGGTTATCATAGCGGCATCTGCCGCTATACTGTCGGTCAACGCCGCGGCCTCGGCCTGCCCGACGCAACACCATGGTATGTCGTCGCTCTTGATGCAGAGAACAATCAGGTCCTTGTCGGCAAGAATGATGACCTCTTGAAACAACATATCATCATCCGTAAATTTCAATGGACAGGTCCTGAACTAAGATTACCCTGGCGAGGATTGGTGCAGCTGCGTTCTCGCCACAAAGCGGCCCCGGCTCAACTGGAACAAATCGCCGACAACGAGTGGCAGATCAGTTTCGATAAGCCGCAACGCGCCATCACCCCGGGGCAGTTTGCCGTGCTCTATGACAACGCCCGGGTTGTAGGCAGTGGGGTCATTCAAGCCGGAGAACCAACTTGGCGATAAAGAAAAAAATTGCGGTGTCCACCTTGGGCTGCAAGGTCAATCAGTTTGAATCCGCCTCCTTTATTACAGGATTTAAAGAGGCTGACTGCAGTCTTGTTCCCTTTTCCGGGCCGGCGGATGTATATGTCATCAACACCTGTGCCGTTACAGCCAGGGCGGGCCAACAGTCACGACAACTCATTCGCCGGGCCATGCGCACCAACCCGGATGCCCGTATCGTGGTTACCGGCTGCTATGCCCAGATTGCCGGTGAAGAGTTGCTGGAGATGATCGATAACCCAACCTGCATCGTCGGCAACGGCAACAAACACCTGCTGGTGGAAACAGCCCTTACTGACAGTCAGCCCGACATGGTCATGCTCACCGGCAAGATCGGCCTGAAAAAAGAAATCTGTCCGCTACCTGTACGTCGTTTCAGTGGCCGAACCCGGGCGTATCTTCGGATTCAGGACGGATGTAACAATTTTTGCTCCTACTGCATCGTACCTTACAGCCGGGGACGAAGCCGGAGCCTACCGATTGCTGCCGTCCTGGAACAGGTCGAGTTGTTTCAGCAGGAAGGATACCGGGAAATGGTTATTACCGGTATCAATGTGGGCAAATACGGACTCGACCTGGATGAAGGCCTGGACATCTATACCTTGCTTGATACGCTCTGCCGCCGTTATTCGGGAATGAGAATCCGGCTCAGTTCGGTGGAGCCGACGGAGGTCGACGACCAGTTGCTTGGGGTCATGACCCGTCACAAAAACTTCATGCCGCACCTGCATATTCCTCTGCAGAGTGGCGATGATCGAATTCTTGCCCGTATGAATCGGCACTACACGGCTGAAGTATTTGTGGAGATGATTCGCAAACTCACAACAGCTCTTCCAGACGTTGCCATCGGCTGCGACGTGCTTACTGGTTTTCCAGGCGAAGATGATCACGCTGCAGAAAACACCTATCGACTGCTGGCCGGTTTACCTGTTAGCTATCTCCATGTCTTTCCCTACTCCAGCCGTCCCGGCACCCTGGCCGCCTCTTTAAACAACCAGGTCTCCGGTAAGGTAAAAGATGAACGGGTCCGCCGCCTGCGAGAACTCGACGGAAAAAAACGCCATACATTTTACCGGCACCACCTTGGCAGCACCCAACAAGTGCTGGTTGAACGACGAGATTCTAAAACTGGCCTTCTGCAGGGGTTTTCCGAATACTATATCCCTCTCCGCTTTGCAGGGCCAAACGACTTGATCCATCAAGTGGTGCCTGTTCATTTTGATCGGATGGAGGACGACCAGCCACTCGGCACCCTCTAAATCGAACAAGTCAGGCTTGAGTTCTTTGCCGGAACCTTGTAAAATGATCCGGATAATCAAATATCGTTGTCGATTACCCCATTCCCTCTTCCCAACCCCGAAGCTCAGGCATGATAGGAGAAATTATTGCCATAGGCGATGAGCTGACCTCAGGCCGCATCGTTAATACAACCAGCGGCTTTGCTGCTCGGCATATCTTTGCGGCAGGACATGAGATTTATGCCATGCATACCATTGGCGATACCCCCTCACTCATCGGAGAAGCACTGAAACGTGCAATTCGTCGAGTGGATTTTGTTTTGGTCACAGGAGGGCTTGGCTCCACCACCGATGACCTGACCAATGAAGCCGTTGCCGATGCACTGGGGAGACCGCCTACTCTGTACCCCGATATTCTGGAAAAAATCCGCCGCCATCTTGGCGCGGAAGCGCCGTCGCCAAACAACTACGAAAAAATGGCCTGGCTGCCCCAAGGAGCGGAAATCCTGAACAACCACGCAAGAATGGCCGGATACATGTTGTGTCATGAATCGGTTCCCATTTTTTTTCTTCCGGGAATTCCTGCACAAATGAAAGAATTACTGGTCGATCAGGTTCTGCCAAGACTTGCCGGATGGAGTTCCAATAACCGCAACCATATTCAGCAGCGCGTTTACAAGACCTTCGGTGTATCGGAAAATGTCATCAACAGCCGTCTGGTTGAGTTGGAACAGATAAACAATGTTCATGTCGGCTATTATCCTGTAGACTGTGAAGTGCATGTCAGTCTGACCGTCCTTGAACAAGATGATCGGGCTGCTAAAGAAAAATTCGCCATGGCCGATCAAACCATAACCGAAGCTATCGGTGCGAGCACATACGGTACCGATCAGGAAACGCTGGCAGAAGTGGTCGGCAAACTGCTCTGTAAGAGTCAAAAAAGGCTCGCCGTTGCCGAATCCTGCACCGGAGGCCTGCTTGGCGAAAAAATAACCGCTGTTGCCGGAAGCTCAGACTGGTTTGACGGCGGAGTCATTGCCTACTCGAACCAGCTAAAAGAAATTCTGCTTCATGTCGACCGAAGTCTGTTAGTGAACTATGGTGCGGTCAGTGAACAGGTGGCTATGGCCATGGCTGCCAGGCTGGCAGATAGAATCAAGACGGATATTGCAGTCTCGGTAACCGGTATCGCCGGACCGGATGGAGGGAGCAGGGAAAAACCGGTTGGGACCGTCTACATTGGCCTGTTGCACAACAATAAGGTCAGTGCCCGTCTTCATCATTTTGAGGGCAATCGAATGCGGATTCGGGAGATGACAGCCAGCACGGCTCTTGATACCGTTCGCAGGGCACTGCTTGCCGGCAACTGATCCAGTTAAACAACAACTCATCGTATACGTCATAACCAAATAAATAAAATCATTCCAATCGAGGAGAACATATATGGCAGCAGCACAGGGTACGGAGGCGGAAGGCCGACTCAAAAGCGTTGACAACGCAATAACTCAGATCCAGAGGCAATTCGGCAAGGGATCCATCATGCGGCTCGGTTCAAACGAGCACCAGAATATACCGGTTATCCCCTGTGGTATTCTTTCCATTGACTTGGCATTTGGCGTGGGTGGTTTTCCCCGGGGCAGGGTGTCTGAAATCTACGGTCCGGAGTCTTCGGGCAAGACCACACTGGCCCTGCACGTCATTGCCGAAGCCCAGAAACGGGGTGGCAATGCCGCCTTTATCGATGCGGAACATGCGCTGGATACCGCTTATGCTTCCCGTCTTGGCGTCGATGTCGATAATCTTTTGGTATCACAGCCTGATTTTGGAGAACAGGCTCTGGAGATCACGGAAATTCTCATGCGCAGCGGTGGAGTCGACGTTATCGTCATCGACTCGGTTGCCGCCCTGGTGCCCAGGGCTGAGATCGACGGCAATGTCGGCGACCAGCATGTCGGCCTGCAGGCTCGACTGATGTCCCACGCCATGCGTAAATTCACCGGTGTCCTGAAACGAACCAATACCGTGTTGATCTTTATCAACCAGATCCGGATGAAAATCGGGGTTATGTTCGGCAACCCCGAAACGACACCCGGTGGGAACGCACTGAAATTTTACTCCTCCCTGCGTATCGATATCCGCAGGATGACCCAAATCAAGGACGGTCAGGAAGTCGTCGGTAACAGGACCAAAGTCAAGGTAGTCAAAAATAAGGTGGCACCGCCCTTTCGTCTGGCTGAGTTTGACATTGTCTACGGTGAGGGCATTTCCAAAATCGGCGACCTGCTTGACCTCGGTGTGGAACATGATATCGTTGACAAGAGTGGCGCCTGGTATGCCTATCAGGATGAACGGATCGGCCAAGGGCGAGAAAACGCCAAGAAATTTCTCAAGGAACATCCTGAGATGGTCGATGAGATTGAACAAAAAATACGACTGGGCCTGGGGATGGTCACGGATTCCCAGGAGGGTCCTGAAAATGGTGAGGTTGCTGCCCCTCCCTCCTGAGTCACTTCTTCTTTTTATCGGCCTGAGAAAAAAACCCGCCAACCAAGTTGGCGGGTTTTTTGTGCTACAACGTAATTAGGTTACCCAATTTCAATCTTTTTCTGTTTGGTCTCTTTTGTCTTCGGCAACCGTACCTCAAGCACACCGTCCTTAAAGCTGGCCTTGGCCTTGCTGCCATTGACATTTTCCGGGAGACGGAAACTTCGGCTGAACGAACCGTAGCTGCGCTCAACACGGTGATAGTCTTTCTTTTCCACCTTCTGTTCCTGTTTTTTCTCCCCGCTTATGGTCAGACTGTTCTCCGTGATCGAGACATCAATATCATTTTTTTCCACCCCGGGAATCTCAGCTTTGACCACCACCTCTTTTCCCTCTTCAAAGATGTCAACCGTGGGGGTCATGTCTGTCAGTTTCGGCATGAATGACTGCATCATCGGATGCGTCATCATGGCGAACGGATTACGGAAGAAGTTTTCAAAAGACTGCTCCATTTCCGCAAACGGTGATACCGGCCTTGCCTCTTCCCTCTGTACCAATACGCCTTTTTCTTTTTTTGCCATGGTGTGCCTCCCTTAATAAATGAATATAGGACATACTTCATCCTAACAGTCGAACCGAATTCGAGGGCCGTTTACGACTGTTACTGCACCACAACTTAAGAATATAAAACAATCACATAACGATAAATTGGTCAAAGTTGTATTCGAAGAACTCTACTTTTATAAAATAATCAAGATAAACGGGCCGTCAATACGTTCACGAGCTTTATCTCATTTAATTCTTAATAAAGAAAAAGTGAGGTGCCAAAGACCTTGAAGAACCCTTGAAGATGGATCTGGGAGAAATACGGGTTAGGAATCGGGGCAGGAGGCATTACGCCAGCATGTGGGATCCGAGGCAAGATAATCTCCGGTAAGCTGGTAGGCCGCCCCACGACAACCGTAACACTCTTCGGCCTTGTCACAACTGCGACACTCACCTTTTATCATCTGCCGGTAATTTTTCAGGTTGTTGACCACTTCACTGTTTTTCAAAATCTCGGCAAGCCTGATATTGCGGATATTTTCCAGGGGGATGGTTACACCGACACAGGGCATGACATCACCCGTTGCCGTCACCACGCATGAAACCTGGTGACGCATGCACTTGTTACCCACCAATGGAGGCTGTGGTTCCCATTGCCTGCCGAACTCTTCTTGGTCAATGGCGGCCAGTCGGGTAAACAACTCTTTTAAGGCACAGGCATCAACAGCAAGCCATGCATTTTCAAGGGCATGTGCCTGGGGAGTCAACACTTCAAAATAGGGTTCTATGCCTTCAGAACGGAGCCATTGCCACATGGCCGGTAACTCTTTTATATTCTGCTGACAAATAACCGTGCCGATGGCAAGAAATTGTTCTTTGGAGGGATATCCGGCCTCTTTCAGTGTTGCGAGGGCACGATCGATTATTGCCGAGGCACCCTGAACACCGGCAAGCCTATCCTGGACCACCGCATCCCTGGAATTCATCTTAAGCACTACCCGGACCTTTTCTTCGGCAAGCACTGCTGCAAGCTCCCGGTCAATTCCAGAACCGTTGGTAAACATCTCGATTTCCAGTCCTTCCCGGCCCAGGAAACCTATCATCTCGACAAGATGAGGATAGATTGTCGGCTCGCCTCCCAAAATAATGATTTTGCGTGCGCCAAGTTCTTTGGCCTGCAGGATAACGTCCTTGATTTCCCCCCTGCTTAATTCCTGTTGCCGCTTTCCTTCGCGAGGTACATAGCAATATGAGCAACGAAAGTTACAAGCCCGGCTGAATTCGATCTCCATGGAAAGCAGCCTGTTACCTGCAACTGCCTCTTTGATCTCCTCTTCAGTAAATTCAAGGTTATATATCTGCATACTGTTAGCCCGAAGGGTGATTCTACAAGTCTAAAGGGTACCTTGAAAAATTAAGATTTTCGTTCGAAGTCAGGTAAGCGAACTGGTGCACTGGTGCGAATCCGGGAGGTCGGATGAAAATACAATTTTTCAAGGTGGCCTAAAATGAAAACAGCCTGTTTTTGCTGGCGGCGTCTTTAACAATCATTCAAGATATCAAAAAGATTACTTTAACTCAAAAAAAGTCCTGAAAAATACGGGTTAATACCCCTCCAGGTCTCTAAAGCTGTTCATTCGCTCCCACCGCTCTACCTCACGGCGGTAACGACCCTCCCATCCATATTTTTTCATTATCCTGCGATAATGGAGTTTCAAAAAAGGTTTAAATGCAAATCGCCAGATAGAGGTCCAGATGCGGCCCTGACTTCTAACCGGTGCAGGGGGGTTCCACCAGCCTAGAACCACCTGTCGTTGATACCAGAACTGATACTGCAACTGATCGGAATCAAGATACCTGGTCCGTACATTTGCCCACAACCCACTGTATTTTTTATAATCCGTCCTGTTTGATACAAGATCCTCTTCTACAAGCTGTTTACGCATGCCTGTTTTCGGGTAGGGGGTCAAAATCTGACAATAAGCAGCATCAGCGCCGATACTCTTAAAAAACTCATAATTTTCCCTGACCGAATCCGCATCGTCTTCGGGAAACCCAAAAATAAGGCCTCCTATAACCATCATACCGTATTTATGACAGTTTTCGATCGCCTTTCGCGAGGCGGCTACGATATCTCCTTTGCCGGCAGCACTCAGATTCTTTTTCGATCCATTTTCGATGCCGAGAAAAACCGAGCGAAAACCGGCCTGGGACATTTTCTCCACCATATCCTCATTGGTGGCCATGGAAATACAATCGGCCTGAACGACGAGGTTGAGCCCTTTATAGTTCCTTTTGATAATGGCATCACATATTTCTATTACGCGAGACGGGTTGAGCACCATGTTATCATCGGTGATAAACGCCCACCTGACCTTACGCTTATAATAGATATCATCAAGATCTTCCATAACCCGACTGATGGGATAGGTACGAAAAGTCCGGCCATACATGTGTTTCATACTGCAAAAATTGCAGGTACGGGTACAGCCGCGGGAGGTCTCCAGCAGCTCGATCTTCGAATTCATGATATGGTAGCCCCAGGTCAAGCGGCGCTTGTCACGAATCGGCAGTTTGAGTTTGCCAAGATCAAGGTTTTCTCCCCTTGGATTATGGACAAATGTACCGTCTTGCTTATAGGAAAGCGAGGGTATTTTTGCCAGATCGTCACGACCATCCAGGGCGTTGACCAGTCGCCGGCAGACTTCTTCCCCTTCCCCACGAATCATGAAGTCAAGCCACTGGGCCTCTCTGGACTCAGCGATCTCCTCATGCATCAGGGTCGCGTGATAGCCGCCGATCACAATTCGCACTTCAGGCCGAAGCTCTTTGATCAGGTGGGCGATTTTCACACAGGTATCGTATTGCCAGGCCATGGCCGATAGACCGATCAGGTCCGGCTTAATTTTCGTGATAACCTTGGTGAGGTATTTCTTAATCGATCGACGCTTTCTGATCAGGTCAATGAGATACACATCGTGTTCCGAATCGATGTTACCACCGACACAGGCTATGCCGTGATTAGGCATGTGGACCGCAGTTTCATGGATAATAATCGGCACCACATCCGGCATGGATATCAAAATAACCTTCATGTCGATTTCTCCAGGTATATAATTCCTGTTGCTGTCGGCAGACTCAGGCTGTACAGCATCCTGTCTCCGCCTGCTGCATCAATGTCCGTCGTATCCTCTTTTCCAGCTCGGACACAGACAGCCCTTGCCCGGATTCCGGATCAATCCGGTCAACTATTGCTATCTTGATCGTATTCTGTATCCGGGTGTTAAAAAGAAATTTTCCCGGTGTGAACAGTTTATCGGTATTACAGAGATAGAGGACATAGACCGGTGCTCTGCAGAGCCGGGCAATCTTCAAGGCGCCCTTGTTCAGGGGGCCGATATTTCCATCTCGACTCCGGGTCCCTTCCGGAAAGACAAAAAGATTGCCGCCGCCTGCCAGGTAATCTTTCATCCCTTCCACTTGGTCAATCATCATCCGGGCAAACTTCCCCTCACTGTCTGCTGGAAAATACCCGGAATTGCGCAGGACCCAGCCAAAAATCGGTATCTTGAAAAATTTTGTTTTGACAATGGTTTTCTGGCGCATAAGGAGTGAAATCATGAGCAAGGGATCCAGGTACGAAATATGATTACAGACAATGACCGAGGATTGAATTGCCGCAATATCTTCATCAATCTGCCACCGGTGACGGGGAGCAATCAGGCGAACAAGCTTAAAAAATCCCCTGTAGAACATACTGGTCAGGCGCTGAAAGCTGATTTCCCGCCGGGCGGCAAACAGATAGGCGGCAATATACCTTATGGAAAAAAAGAGAACAAAGCCAAGGGTAAAGTAGGCCCAGCAGGTGATGGTAACGGCAAAATCCATCAACCAGGAGCCAACCCTGGCCGGCGGAACCTTACGATGCCGCTGTTCCGACATTCTTGACCAGCAGACAGGTGTTGACCCCGCCAAAGGCAAAATTCTGGATCGCGGCAGTATTGATGTCTGTGCCCTGCAGCTCGCGAACATGACGGAGCATGGTGCACCGGGGATCTACATTGTCCAGGTTCAGGGTCGGAGCAATGAACCCCTGTTCCATCATATACAGCGTCATGATAAGCTCGATAACGCCGCAGGTGCCCATGGTATGCCCAGTATAGCTTTTCAGACCGGTCACCAGGGGGCCGTCGCCATAGACCGCATCAATGGCCTGGGCCTCAATAACATCGCCCATCTTGGTGGCTGTGGCGTGGGCACTGATCACATCAACATCTTCAGGCCTGATAGCCGCATCTTCAAGGGCCAGCTGTAATGTCGTTGTTATACCCTCCAGATTGGGCAGGATCAGATCGCCACCGTTATTATTGCAGGAAAATCCGATAACCTCGCCAAGGATATCGGCACCCCGTCTTTTTGCCGATTCATATTCTTCAAGCAATACCGCGCCGCCGCCTTCACCCACGACCAGACCGTCGCGCTTGGTATCAAATGGCCGCGGTGTACATTCGGGCCTGTCGTTATAATCGACGGAACAGGCAAGCAGGTTATCAAAAACGGCTACGGTGGTGGTGTCGTATTCATCGGCGCCGCCGCATATCATCGCATCCTGCATGCCGTATTTCACCATTTCATAGCCAAAGCCGATAGCTTGACTGGATGTGGTGCACGCCGTTGACGATGCGATGACTCTGCCGGTGATGCCGAACATCCTGGTGATATTAACGGCCGTGGTATGGACCATGGAACGAAGATAATCCACCGCGCCGATGGAGGAAAATTCCGCTTCCAGGTTGTTAAAAAACGTCTTGTAGATATTTCGCTGGACAGTGGGGCTCCCATGGGTGGAGCCAAAGGCGACGCCAAGCCTGCCGGAGGTTATAAAATCAGGGCTCAGGCCAGATTGCTCAAGAACATCTTTTGCGACCTGGCAGGCATAAAATGCCACCGGCCCCATGGTCTTAGTGTATTGACGTTTAAATTGGTAATCAATGGGGTAGTCAACGGTTCCGAATACCCGGGAGTGGATATGATCGGTCAACAGGCCGTCGTCACGCAACGGCTTCACCCCGGACCGGCCGCGACGGAGACTGTCGATGATATCGTCCTTATCGTATCCTATGGGTGTTATGGCGGAACAGGCAGTGATGACAACGCGTCGCTTCATGGATGACAACAGGGGCTAAGTATTATTTCCGAGAAAATATTATTTTTTCTATATAATCAAGGATATCGTTGATCGTCCTGATACCCATGGCCTTTTCTTTTTCCTCCCGGCTCAGAGAAAAACCGAGCATGATTTCTATCTTGCCGAGCAGCTCGATGGCATCAATACTGTCAAATCCGTGATCATCACGAAGATTGTCGTCAAGGCCGGGTTGTTCAAACTCAAAATCATCAATCAGAACTGTTAATATTTTATCTTTTAATGCATCTCTGGTCATAACGGAACGTATTAGGCAAGTCTATAGGAAAATCTACAGCGTATCTTATCGCAACCAACCACGGGCTTAGCATTCCATATACAAGGAAAATGAGCGGTCAGAGACGGATAGTACACATTTTTACCCTAAATTCACAACCAAATATTTCCGCCCGGAATAAGGCTGCCAGTTGTATGTTATTCAATAAGGGTTCAGCCTCGACAGAGGATATCGAGCGAAACAAAAGCAAATTATAATTTACGAGCCAAGAGTAAATCGATTAGGATTACGTATAAATTGGAAGTATGTATACTTTTGGATAGCCAGGATTTTGGTACATATACCGTGCAAACACCTTATCAGGAAACATCTTAATTGTTCCTTTTAGCCTGATGCTTTACCTTCCATTTCCAAGATTTTTGTTTCATGATCCTCCCATCTCTATTGATTAGTTGCATCTATTTGTTTCAATAGCTATTCTGGAGGAAATACGTCTCAAACCATTGATAGGAGTGAATGATGATTATGGTGCGAAAGAAAGACACGATGTTCCTTCACCTGTTGTTCGCAGGCATGATATGCACCTCAACAGCCGTTGCCGCCGACAAGGTAGTGGTTGTCCCATTGGGTGGAACAGTGGGTGATGCCACCGCCGCCGATGTGGTCAAGGGCAAAACTTTTTCCAGCCAAGTGACCGGCAAAGGAGTGACCGGAACCTTAGAACTGCCGCCCATCGCGCAAAGCCATACAAATTCCATCGGCATGGCCTTCAACCTCATTCCCGCAGGCACTTTTGCCATGGGCAGCCCTTTCAGTGAATCCGGGCGTAGGGACACAGAAGAAACCCTTCACCAGGTTACACTGACAAAAAAAATCTATATTCAAACCACAGAAGTAACCAACAAACAATGGGATTCCCTTATTGTCGGCCAGAACCTTGGGGTTAATCCATCAAGAAGCCACACATCGGATGATTACCCGGTTGAATACGTCAACTGGTTTGAGGCCGTCTATTTTGCCAATATACTGTCTGCATGGGAAAGCCGCAGCGAATGCTACAATCTGACCGGTTGCAGCGGTCTTGCCGGCGAAGGCAGAACCTGTACTACAGTCACCCTGAACAGCAACTGCACCGGTTACCGATTACCGACCGAGGCAGAGTGGGAATACGCGGCCCGCGCAACCACTGATACTCCATACGGCAAGCCTGTTTACTACAACGTGTATGATCCAACCGGGATAGTTTTCAATCCGAATTTGGACTCCATGGGTTGGTATTACTGGAACAGAACACTTCCTAATGGGTTCGCGGACGGCACCAAACCAGTCGCTCAAAAACAGGCCAACCTCTGGGGTCTGTATGATATGCATGGAAATGTGGGGGAGTGGTGTCATGACCTATGGGACGAGTCTTCCGACTACCCGGAAGCAACCGTTACCGACCCCATAGGCGATACCGGCACCCTGCGCGTCAACCGCGGGGCCGGATGGGGTGAGGCAGCAGAAGACGCACGATCGGCAGCAAGGCGGGCAAATGCTCCGGACAACCGTGCCTTTATCCGGGGATTCCGGCTTGTCCTGACCTCAGGTCAATAAGAATGTATTAATTGGAACGGGGGGCAAGTCTTTGCTTGACTCTTCTCTATTTTTGAACCCGTTGACCTTTTCACCGCCAATCCTATTTGACTTTTTCCTTTTAGGTTCGCCAAGTGAAAAAAGGTGTCAGATTTTTTTACAAAGTCAACATAAGCTATATTTCATGATACCTGACAGTTACCATGGATTGGAATTATACGTAACAAGTCCTATTTTCTCTATTTATATTGAATTGTTACATGTTGTTAACTTGCGCATTTAATCGCTGAAAGTCAAGCCCTTTTTCCAAGGGGG